>CASFUI010000175.1 GCA_949297565.1 uncultured Eubacteriales bacterium | reverse complement strand
GGACAGTTAGGTGTCAGCACGGAGTTCTTCCTATACCCGTTCCTGCGGTTGCCGCAATTCTGGAAAAATATAATATAGCCCTCAAACCTATCGAGGTGAAGGGCGAGTTTGTAACGCCTACGGGAGCGGCGATTGTGGCGGCAGTCAGGACAACTGACAGACTTCCTTCAAAATTTACTATAAAGAAAACAGGAATAGGAGCCGGCAAGCGCACCTATGAGAGGCCGAGTATTCTTCGCGCAATGATTATCGAGGAGGAACATTGTGAGTCAGCACCGGAGCGTGCAAAAGAGGTATTTAACAGTGATGTTATTTATAAGCTTGAGAGCAATATTGACGACTGCACGGGAGAAATTCTCGGTTATGTAATGGAGAGGCTTTTTGAAGCAGGGGCGCGCGATGTCAGCTACACGCCTGTGTATATGAAGAAAAACAGACCGGGCTGGCTTCTTACGGTTATATGCAGCGAGAAAGATATCGACAGGCTTGAGAGCATTATATTTTTTGAGACGACTACCATCGGCATACGCAGACAGAAAATGGAGAGAAGTGTTTTGGAGCGCACAATAGCTGAGGTAAATACAAGTCTTGGAAACGCGCGCGTAAAGATTTGCACAAACGGAGAAACGATAAGATATTACCCCGAGTATGATAGTGTTTCCGGGATAGCACGCGAAACGGGTCGTCCGTTTGCTGAGGTGTATGAGCTGGTGAAAAATTCAGCCGTCAGTACAGCCGGAGACATCAGCTGAGTTAAAAGCGGCGCCGCCTCACAGCCTTGCTTTTGTCAGCGGCAGTTGATATAATTAATATATAGAAATGTGTAAAGGGGGCTTATATATGGCAGGAAAAAATAATACAGCCGGATGCGAGTACTGCAGCAACTATGTCTATGATGATGAGCTTGAGGCATATGTCTGCGACGTGAATATGGATGAAGACGATTATGTAAGATATATAAGCTCAAGAAGGACATACTGTCCTTTTTATCAGAGCAATGATGAGTACAGGATTGTCCGTCATCAGATGTAGGTATGGTAGTTTTATGGAAGAGAAAAAATATGCGGTTTTAATTGACGGTGACAATGTCTCATATAAGTATCTTGACAGTATTTTAGGCGAGATGACTAAATACGGCATTGCCACATATAAAAGAATTTATTGTGATTTTACAAGCTCGCGCGCCGCAAAGTGGCGGGAGCTTGTCAGGGACAACGGCATTCAGGCAATGCAGCAGTTCGAGAATACGGCTGGGAAAAATGCAACCGATTCTACGCTTATTATTGATGCGATGGATATTTTATATTCGGGAAATGTTGACGGTTTCTGCATAGTGTCAAGCGACAGCGATTTTACAAGGCTTGCGGTGCGCCTGAAGGAATCCGGAATGGATGTAATTGGAATGGGGGAGAGTAAGACCCCGCGTTCTTTCAGAGCGGCATGTACGGTATTTACGGATCTTGAGCTGCTTCTTGAATCGGAGAACGAGGATGACCAGATTAGCAGGAGAAGAAAGAAGAAAGCTGTTAAGACGAGCGTTGTCAAGGTTTCCAAGATTGAAAATGTTATAATTGAGATTATTAATGAGAATAACAATAAGGGCAAAAAGACAGAACTCGGAGAGATTGGAAGCAGAATTCAGAAAAAATATAATGATTTTGACGTGCGCCAGTACGGTTACAGTTCTCTGTCAAAGTTTATCGATGAGATAGACAGTTTTGTCCTGTCAAAAGAAAATCATGTGGTGTATGTGACATTAAAAGAGGACAGCGATACCAAAAATGAAGTGATTGCCTATGCTGAGAGATGTGTGAGAAATTCTGGCAAGAAGGGAATTGAGCTTGGGGTTATCGGACAGAAAATACATGTGATGTATCCTAATTTCAAGGTTAAAGAATATGGTTATTCTACATTGCAGAAATTTATATCAGGAACAAATATGTTCAGGATAGAGTCACATGAGGATAACAGAAAGTTTGTCTTTCTGAAGGAGACGGATGAGAATTAAAACACAGGTTTACATCTGCCAAAGGCAGGGATAAAGATTTTGTTTAGAGCTGAAAAAGCGGTTTCGCGGCAATATATTACAAAAAAGGAGAAATAAAAAGTGAATAAGATTGCAAGTTTTACGGTAAATCATCTTAATCTGCTTCCGGGAGTGTATGTATCGAGAAGAGATTATATCGGAGCAGAGGTTGTAACTACATTTGATTTGAGGTTTACAAGGCCTAACCTTGAGCCGCCTATGGATAATCCGGGCATTCACTCGATAGAGCATCTTGTTGCTACATTTTTGAGAAATCACCCTGTTTGGAGCGAAAAGACGATTTATTTCGGTCCAATGGGCTGCAGAACAGGATTTTACGTGATTTTTGCCGGAGATTTAAAGTCAGAGGATATACTTGATGTTCTCAGGGAGGCGGCTGACTTTGTGCTTGGCTATGAGGGTGAGATTCCGGGATATTCGCCGAGAGACTGCGGAAATTATCTCGACAATAACTTGAAGCTCGCTCAGATTTATATGGAGAAGTTTAAGACAGAGGTGCTTGACAATCCGGAGCCGGCACGTCTTAATTATCCGGACTGAATAACAACCGCATAAAATTTTTTACAGGGCTGTCGCCTTGACGATTAGAAGTCGTTGAGGCGCAGCCCTTTTTTGCGCGAGAACACAAGTCAGGCGGAGAGCAGACCGGAGAAATACACAAAGCATATTTTATCCGGTTTACAATGATTTTACCCGTTTTTAAGGAAAACATGATAGTTTCTTTACATGTCTGCTGTTATAGTAAACCATGTGTTCAGGATATTTGCCATAAAATACCTTTGGTTAAAGACGAGTATCGGGGTATTAAGGTGAGGCAGATATAAGGAACATGAAAATGGAAAAGGAAAAAGAAAAAAGGAGGCCATTATGAAAAATAATAAGAAGCTTTTGAAAAAAGCGGTGGCAGCAGCCCTTGTTTCAACACTCACTATTGCTTCTCTCCCGTTCAGCGCGTTTGCTTACGGAGAAAAGGAAGTCCAGGGAGATGAGTCCAAGGTGGCGGACAACACAGCTGAATTTCAGACATGGAGAGACAATGTATGGTGGGGTGGAGAAAATGCTTCATCAGACTCAGGTAAAATTGCACTGACGCCGGGAGCAGACGAGAGTGACCTGAATTTTGCATGGTATTCCAAAGACAAGGGAACTCCTGCTGTTATGATATGGAAGGACGGACAGAAGAGCGAGGCAGCAGTTGTAAAGGGAACGGCGACAGAAATTTCGGCAGAGAACTGGCAGGGAAGCACCTACACTGCATCAAACAAGGTCTGTGTAGAGGACTACTTTGAGGAAAATACACAGTATTATTATCAGTATACTGACAATTATTCAGAAAACGGAAATGTTGAATGGTCTGATGAGTACAGCTATAAGACAGGCAGTTCAAGCAGTTTTTCTGTAATTCTTACGGGCGACCCTCAGATTGGCGCTTCGGGAAGCAGTTCTGATTATTCTGCACAGGACGCAAGCACGGCAAGAGATACATATGGCTGGAATAAGACAATGACAACCGCTATGCAGATTGCTCCTGATGCGGCATTTCTTCTCTCGGCAGGAGACCAGATTAACCAGTCGGGAGCAACATCGTCAGACGATTTAAAGACCAGAGAGAGCGAGTATGCGGGATATTTTTATCCGGAGGCATTCAGAAGCCTTCCTGTTGCGTCTACAATCGGAAACCATGATACGGCGGGTGTTGATTACACTAATCATTTTAATAATCCTAACATTTCTGACAATCTTGGAGCTACGGAAGCGGGAAGTGATTATTACTTTTCGTACGGCGATGTGCTTTTTATCTCCTTAAACAGCAATAACAGAAATCAGGAAGAGCACAGGCAGCTTATGAATAAGGCGGTTGAGAGCAATCCGGATGCAAAGTGGAGAGTTGTTATCTTCCACAGCGATATTTACGGCTCAGGCGAGCCTCATGCGGACACCGACGCGACAACCAACAGAATTATTTTTGCACCTCTTATGGATGAGTTTGATGTCGACATCTGTCTTACCGGTCATGACCATACATATTCAAGAAGCTATATGATTTTAGACGGAAATGTAATTGATTATGATTTAAGTTCAGGCACAGTGACAAATCCGGAGGGAACTCTCTATATAACAACGGGATCAGGCTCAGGTTCTAAATACTATAATCTGTTAAAATACACTCCGTATTACATCGCCGAGAGAACTAACGATACAGTTCCGGCTTTTTCAACAATAGATTTTACAGACGGTTCTCTCACATTAAAGAATTATGACTACAACGGAAATACATATGCTGACAGTTTTACAATTAATAAGACTTCAGAAAACGCATCCGTTGAGGATGTCATCGCGGACGCCGAGGCTAAGCTGGCTGATACTACTGTCGAGTATACGGAGGAGAGCGTCGATAAGCTTAAGACCTCTCTTGACAGCTTAAAGACAATTCAGGCAGCTTATACAACAGCCGAGGATAAAATGATTGATGATATTACAGAAAACTATGGCACAGACAATGACCGTATTAAGGGATATGGCTCAATAGTAAATAATGAAGATAAAGACGTTCTCGCTGACGGAAGCACTGCAAACAGATTAAAGCAGGGCGAGTCATCTCTGCTTGACAAGACGATATACTCACAGCTTCAGCAGGGCGAGGTTGTCGCAGACGCCGTGCTTCCTGTTGTGTCAGCCGAGACACTTGAGAACGCAAAGACAGCGGTTGTAAACGCGATTGCCGGACTCACGGTTAAGCAGGATACAGCAGCGCCTGACAATACAACCGGCGGTGCGGACGGTGAGAGCTCACCTAATACAGGCGACAGCGTGACAAGAATATTTATATTTGCGTCAGCGCTTGTCGTATCACTTGGCACAGCGTTTGTTGTATTGAGAAAGAGAGAAGAAGAGAATTGCTGAGAAGAATAATAAGTTCAATCGGAAAATATCTGGTTGTGGCTGTTATTACTCTGCTGGTAATTCTGTTCTATAAAAGTGTAGAAAGAAAACCTCTGCTCGCGCAGGATAACACAGAGTTTGCAAAAGCAGTGGTTACAGAAGTTGTAAGCGAAGACCTTCAGACTGACGCCGATGATGTGGTCGGCGACAGTCAGGAGGTTATTGTGCGTATAACCTCAGGAACATATAAAGGCAGAGTACAATCGGCTTACAGCCTCAACGGTTATCTTTACGGCGCAAATTGTAAAGCGGGTACGAGGGTGATTGTACAGATCAGTCCTTACAATGATAATATTTCGGTATCCGTGTATAACTATGACAGAGAAATGCAGATAGGGCTTTTAATGGCAGCATTTCTGGCGGTAATCTGGCTGGTGGGAGGAAAAAAGGGAATCAATTCAATCCTTGCGCTGGCATTTACTGTTGTAGTGGTTATTTTTATGTACGTGCCTATGATATATATAGGCTGCTCTCCGTTTTTGGCAGCGGTTGTCACTGTTATTATAACCACGATAGTAACCTTTGTCCTGATAGCGGACCTGGAAATGAAATCAATAGCCGCGATGCTGGGTACGCTGTGCGGTGTGGTTGTGTCGGGAATTATTGCGCTGATATTCGGAAAAACCTCGCATGTCACAGGATATAATGTTGATGATATTGAAAATCTTATATTTGTGGCACAAAACTCAAAAATTGATATAGGGGGAATGCTGTTTTCCGGAATTTTAATTGCGTCTCTCGGCGCGGTTATGGACGTAGCAATGTCGGTGTCCTCATCGCTTCAGGAAATTCAGCTGAACAGTCCGGATATTTCGGCAAAAGACATGTTCAGTTCCGGTATTAATATCGGGCGCGATATGATTGGAACAATGTCTAACACGCTTATTCTTGCGTATGTGGGCGGAAGTCTTAATCTGATTATGATTATATACGCCTATTCCTATCAGTTCCATCAGAT
>CASFUI010000174.1 GCA_949297565.1 uncultured Eubacteriales bacterium | reverse complement strand
CGGGAAATATTCTTACGGTGTATGCGGTGGAAAAACTGACGCAGCGGGAAAGCGGTTTATAAACGCGCACCAAAAAAGCTTTTCCGCTGCATCTTAAATATTATTTTATGACTGCTGCCTGATAGAAGTATTTTTGATAAAAATAGGTGAATTCGTCGATTGTGTGTGTCACTATGCCGTAAGTCGGATCCGCAAATGTAACTGTGTTGTCGTTTAAATTATACCCTGAGATTACTACACAGTGCTCATAGGCAGGCCATGAAAAATATTCTCCGTTTGACAGAGGAACATCTCTGTATGTGACTTCGGTTACCCCGTAATCATATGAGGTCCATACGATTACGGGGTGTCCGTCAGCCACTTCCTCTAGAAGAGTGTGTACGGACGAATAGCTGATTACATATGCCGTGAGGTTTGATGAGTGGTCGCTTAAGAATGCGTTGGCAGCTTTCACAATAGCCGGGGCGAAGCAGCCGCTTCCGCGCTCATCCCACGGAGAGCCCAGAAAATAATCTATAAAACAGCCCTCGTCTGCTGTATCTTTCATGGGAAGATAATTTTTTGCAAGTTCTTCCTTGTCAATATTGTATCCGTAGAAATTTAAAACCTCTGCCAGAGAGGTAATCTCACAGCCTGTCGGAAGCTCAGGCTCCTGATTTATAAATTCCACATTGAGCTGTGTGCTGTTGGGAATTTTTCGGTTATCATCAGCGGCAGTTGTGTATTGAATACTGTCAGAATAAATGTTTTCCGTGTCGGATGCGGAGGTCTCTGTTGAATTGGAGATTATGACCGAGACGCTGTTTTTGTCTTCTTGCTGTTTTGTAGTCTGTATATATGTGTATACAACAAATATCAGAGCTGCAACTGAGGAAAGCAGTATAAACGTTTTTAATATGTTTCGCTTGGATTTCTTCAATTTTAGTTTAGTCTCCGTTTCTGCATGGCAAAACTGCAACATTTATTTTCATTATATACAGAATAATGATTGATTGCAATTCCAAAGATATGGTATTATACTAAAGTACGGTTGTAAAACCATGATTTAAGTTTATGCATGCTGATAAAGGTTTTCAGCGGAATGGAGGAAATATGGTAAAAGCTATCGTTGGCGCTAACTGGGGTGACGAGGGTAAAGGTAAGATTACGGACATGCTTGCTGAGGAATCAGACATTATTGTCAGATTTCAGGGAGGAAGCAACGCAGGACATACCATTATCAATGATTACGGCAAATTCGCACTTCATCTTCTGCCATCAGGCGTTTTCTATAATCATACAACAAGTGTTATCGGCAATGGTGTTGCTCTCAACATTCCTTATCTTATCCAGGAATTAAAGAGTCTGACTGACAGAAATGTTCCTATGCCGAAAATCCTTGTTTCGGACAGAGCACAGATTTTGATGCCTTATCATGTGGATTTTGATACATATGAGGAGGCAAGACTTGCAGGAAAGTCATTTGGCTCAACAAAGTCCGGTATCGCGCCATTCTATTCAGATAAATATGCAAAAATCGGATTTCAGGTAAGCGAGCTGTTCGGCGATGAGACTCAGCTTAAGGAAAAAATTGAAAATGTATGTGTTTTAAAAAATGTAATGCTTGAGCATTTATATCATAAACCTCTTTTAAATCCTGATGATATATTCAAAACATTAATGGAATATAAGGAAATGGTTGCTCCATATGTAACTGATACGTCAGCATATCTTCATCAGGCGCTGAAGGAGGGAAAGAAAATCCTTCTTGAGGGACAGCTTGGATCATTAAAGGATCCTGACCACGGAATATATCCAATGGTTACATCGTCTTCTACACTGTCGGCATACGGAGCTATCGGAGCTGGAATTCCGGCTGCGGCTATTAAGGATGTTGTTACGGTTGTAAAGGCATACTCTTCAGCGGTGGGCGCAGGCGCGTTTGTCAGTGAGATTTTCGGAGACGAGGCAGACGAGCTCAGACGGCGCGGAGGAGACGGCGGTGAATTTGGAGCTACAACGGGCCGTCCTAGAAGAATGGGCTGGTTTGATGCAGTTGCCACACGTTACGGTGTGAGAATGCAGGGAACAACTGAGGTCGCTCTCACGGTTGTCGATGTTCTGGGGTATCTTGACGAGATACCTATGTGCGTAGGCTATGAGATTGACGGAAAGCTCACTAAGGATTTTCCTACAACATGTCAGCTTGAGAAGGCAAAACCGGTTTTAAAGACATTTCCGGGCTGGAAATGTGACATCAGAGGAATTACTAAATATGAGGAACTTCCTGAGGAGTGCAGAAATTATATAGAGGCAATCGAGGAGGCAATCGAGGCTCCTATAACAATGGTTTCAAACGGTCCGGGAAGACATGAGATAATTCACAGAGAGAGTAAATATTCTAAATAAATGCACCGCAGAGAGCATTTGCGGTCTTATGACGGGCGGCTGTATATTGCAGCCGCTTATTGTGAAATAGGGCGGTGCGGAAAGGGGCAAAATGAAATTTGAGAAGTATTTTGACCACACGATTTTAAATCCCGACGCTAAGGCTGAGGACGTTGTTCGTGTATGTGATGAGGCAAAAGAACACGGTTTTGCGTCAGTATGTGTAAATTCGTGTTATACAGAGCTTGTAAAAAACGAGCTTTCCGGTACGGAGATTTCGGTGTGTGTTGTTGTGGGGTTTCCGCTGGGAGCATGTATGGGAAGCGTTAAGGCGTTTGAGGCGCGTGAGGCGGTCATGGCCGGAGCGGACGAGATTGATATGGTAATAAATATCGGAGCGTTAAAAGCCGGCAGGGATGAGGAAGTATTAAATGATATTAAGCTTGTGCGTGAGGCATGTGAAGGAAAGGTCTTAAAGGTAATTATCGAGACCTGTCTTCTGAGTGATGAAGAAAAGGAGAGAGCATGTGAACTCGCAGTAAAAGCAGG
>CASFUI010000173.1 GCA_949297565.1 uncultured Eubacteriales bacterium | reverse complement strand
CGTTTCTGTGCAAGCACAGACGATTATATGCCTTACGTCTTATGCACTGCTCAATGCTTACGGACATTATACCATGTCCGCAAAGCGGACATGGAGCCTCCGGCGGATTTCAAGCGCTCTAATTTTTGCGGTGAACGCAAAAATTAATGCGCAGGTATAATGTGCACTTTGTGCACATTATACCACATCACCGGAGATGTACCGCAATTTTATTATTATTTTATAATTTATACTGTTTTGAGACTTTTCAATCTAAATTTAATGGAGTAATATAACAGCAGAAAGTTTAAAAAGGTATATGTACGCGGATAATCTTAATGTACCATACCATAAAAACTTATTATAGCAGGAGGTTAATAAAATGGCTAAAAAATTCAAAAAGATACTTGCAGCCACAGCTATCGCTGGAGCCATAGCCGCTGCCGTCACTGCACTCATAAACAGATGCGGTAAAAAACAAAGTCAGAAACCGTCCGAGGAAGAGGAACAGACACCTTCAACTGAAGATAATCTCAACACCTTAGATTTCGCGTCTATAAATAACGATACTCCAAGAGAATATGTATCGATAAGCATTAACCCGCACCAGGAGGCGGACACGCAGACTCAGTCAGCGCAGAAGCAGGCTTGAAACATCATCCGGCATGCCACCGGTACAGACAGGTTGCATTTCATACCTGAAATATATAAAAATGACAGCAGACAAGAGAAATAACAGTTGATATAATACGGTCTAAGCAAATTCGGCAAAACGCCGGATTAACCCGGATATATCACTTCTCTCTCAATGTCTGCTGTCTTTAATTTATTGTCAGTTAATTCTTTTTACTCTTAGGCTCCTCAGGAAGTACAGACTCAGTCTTTATCATAGCCCTTACAAGAGAATCCTTCGCGTTCTTCCACGGCTCCTGTGCATATTTATGGTCAAATTTATTAATAAACCATTCAACGTCGTCGCGGACTCTTTTCATATTTTCCAGATAAAGCCTGTTGGTTGTCTCAACAAACTCTGTCAGGTTCTGTCCGCTGAGCTTTCCCGATGCCGTCTCGATAAGCTCCCCGTAATGAGCTGTACAGAAGCCCTTGCAGCTTTGATATTTCCGGCGGAAACTCTCATCCTGCTTATACAGATAAATTATCGTATCCATATACCGCCTGAATGTATTTTCAATACGGTCACAAACAAAGCATTTCTGATGAAGTGATTTGGTATAATCCGTAACCGACAGCGGCTGCACCTTGCCAAACAGTGTTTTTCCCTTAACCGGCTCTGCCGATTTTGCCTCAATCTCGGCAATAACGCGATCCATGTGGGTCTTCATCACAAGAGCAAAGCCAAGACGGTTTTCACAGTCATACACAGCCTTAATATGCTTCTCGCAAAACCCCATTTCGTCTGTCTTTGCCCTTATATCATCCTCCATATAGCTCGGTCCCATAGTGTATTCCACCGCGGCCTGCTCCAAAACATTTTTCATATAGCAGACCGGACATTCACAGTCACTGTCAAACGCATCATTTACCGGTATTGTAAATATTTTCTCTTTCATGATATGTTTCCTTTCCTTTTACGTCTGTATATTCTCATGCGTAAACATATGTTTATTGTTATTTTTATTATTCACTGTAATTCTATTTGCAATTCTTGTCAAATGCCGGATTAAACGCATAGAAATTTTTAGAATCCAATTTATCCTGAACTATTGACAGCGCTTCACCGAAACGCTGGAAATGTATAATCTCACGCTCTCTCAAAAATCTTAACGGGTCAAGCACATCCGGGTCATCCGTGAGGCGTATGAGATTGTCATATGTCGTGCGGGCCTTTTGCTCTGCTGCCATATCCTCTGTCAGGTCAGTGATCGGGTCGCCCTTTGACTGAAACTCACAGGCATTAAAAGGAGTTCCTCCCGCCGCCTGCGGCCAGATAGCAGCCGTGTGGTCAACGTAATACGCCTCAAACGGAGTTCCCTTCAACTGCTCAACCGTCATATTTTTAGTGAGCTGATGCACCATTGTGCTGATCATTTCAAAATGTGCCAGTTCATCAGAACACAGACCTTGAATAACCCGCTCTTATTCTATGTTTTTTGACATAATCTTCTCACATGGACAAATCATATAACAATCCCGTTTTTATTACAATAATTTTGACAATATTAAGCATAAATCCTAAAAATATGCACACCCTAAAAATGAAATCGGTTTAAACGATAGCAAGCACAGAATAATGTTTATGCTGCCTTTGAAAGGCGGCGGAATGGAGAGTATATGGAAAATCTTGACGAAATCGTATGTACATGTATTGGTGTTACAGGCAAAATGATTAAGGATGCCGTTGACGCCGGCGCCGGAACAGTCGAAGAGGTTCAGGACGCCACCGGAGCAGGAACAGTATGCGGCTCATGTCTTGACGAGCTTTCACGTCTTGTAGATATATTTGTGTCTGAGCGCAGCAGATAAATGCTTAATTCAAGGCAAAAATGGGAATTGCCTCTAAATTGCGGAAGAATATTTTTCGCGGTATGCAATCGAAAAAGGTGTGCCTGCACTTCTGCCGACACACCTTTTTGAAGAGCGCGAGACGGGAATCGAACCCGCGACCCCCTCCTTGGCAAGGAGGTGCTCCACCGCTGAGCCACTCGCGCAAAAACTGTATATTGCGTTCTGTATTTACTTCTTCCAAATGCAATCTTATGATTACCTTTGTCTTAAGCGCTGAACGCAAGAGCTATTTTACATATATTTACGGTATTTGTCAATAGCTATTTTTAAAATTTATTACACTTGAATTTTACATTGAATATGTTATAATAGCGTAAACAATGCAGATATGGTTCATCGGTAGAACGCTAGCTTCCCAAGCTGGAAAGGCGGGTTCGATTCCCGTTATCTGCTTTTTTATTTTGTAAAAAGCTATTCAGACGGTTAAAACGCGCTCAGCCGTTTTTCCGAGTTAAAGAGCACTATCGGGTCCGGAATAATTACATTCCGGACCTGATTTATTTAACCCATATTCCTCTCAGTCTATATCAGGTATTATCAGCCTGTGCCCTGCATATATCAATTCAGGATTTTCAATATTATTTCTTGATGCAATTACCGTATAATTGCTTCCGTCTCCGTAAAACCTCTCGGCAATAGCCCAGAGCGAATCTCCGCTCTCTACAACATATTCACGCTCCGGCTGTGTATCTGTGCCCTGTGTGTTTTCAAGTTCACCATAATAATAATCCCTGTCAACACGCCCCTCTATGCCTGAAACACTTCCGTCAGAGGTATACTGCCACATAAGACACTCCATCGAAGGCTTATCTATATTCCAGTGCGCCAGCCATACCGAATAGTCCGTTAGCTGGTCTCGAAAAAGTACATTATCCCAATAATCCTTATTTGCATAAACTCCCG
>CASFUI010000172.1 GCA_949297565.1 uncultured Eubacteriales bacterium | reverse complement strand
TTTTGTCACATTTCCGGGGGCTTCATGGAGCTTCTTGAGCGGGAAGGCGCGAAGTAAAATGGACAATGCGACTTATAATACGGCAATCCGAAAAATACGCGAGTCGAGAAATCCTTCAGCTGAGGTAAAGGAAAAAGTAAAGAGTTTAAAGAAGTAAATAAAGGAGCTTTAAAAATGGACAAGCAGACATTCATATAATATAATTATTGAAGTTCAGCTATTTAGTTTATTGTTTTACAGGTCATGTAAAGCATGACTGACTGTTTGTGCCGGAGCGCCACAAACAGTTTTGATGGCAGAAGAAAAACTGCATTTTCGATTTTTCTTCACCACGTCGCGCAAAGCGCTCCGGAATGGAGATTTTTATGAAAGAACATATAGTGCGCAGACCAAACCGGCGCGGTATGATATTGGCTATTGATATGGGCAATACAAATATTGTTATCGGTTGTATTGATGATGAGAAGGTTTATTTTGAAGAGCGCCTTGCCACAGATTTGTCCAAGACCGAGCTGGAGTATGTGGTTATTTTTAAGACAGTGCTTGAGCTGTACGGAATAGACAGCAATGCGATAAGCGGGGCAATTATTTCATCTGTTGTGCCTCAGCTTGTCAATATTATACGCTCGGCTGTTGAAAAGCTTATAGATATAACTCCTATGGTAGTGGGTCCCGGGGTTAAGACGGGGCTTAATATACTTATGGATGAGCCGAGGCGCGTTGGAAGCGACCTTATAGTGGACGCGGTAGCCGCCATAAAGGAGTACGGAGCGCCTGTAATCGTTATAGATATGGGAACTGCCACGACAATGTCGGTTGTTGACGCAAAGGGGAATTATGTCGGCGGCGTAATTCTGCCGGGTATCAGGGTGTCGGTGGACGCGCTTGTGTCAAGGACGGCACAGCTTTCAAGGATAAGCCTTGAGGCTCCGGGACACGTGATAGGCAAGAATACACTGGACTGCATGAAAAGCGGCGTGATTTACGGAAATGCATCTTGTATAGACGGTATGATTGACCGCCTTGCCGCTGAGCTCGGAGTTAAGCTCGCGGAGGAAGAGGACAAGCCGGGCAATATTCGCGTTATCGCGACAGGAGGGCTTGCGGGCGTTATAGTTCCGGAGTGCAGGCATGAGATAACTGTAGACCAGGCGCTTTTGTTAAAGGGTCTGAAAATTATATACGATAAAAATATTGAGTGACAGGAGGAACATAAAGATGTTGAAGGGCAAAAATGTCATTCTGGGTGTCACCGGCAGCATAGCTGCATACAAAACGGCGAGCCTTGCAAGCGCGTTAAAAAAGCTGTCATGTAATGTGGATGTGATTATGACTGAAAATGCAGTGAATTTTATAAATCCGATTACATTTGAAAGTCTTACGGGAAACAAGTGTATTGTTGATACGTTTGACCGAAATTTTCAGTATCAGGTAGAGCATGTATCTCTTGCCAAAAAAGCCGATTTGATTATGGTTGCCCCGGCGTCGGCAAACTTTCTGGGGAAGGCGGCTGCTGGAATAGCCGACGATATGCTTACCACGACATTTATGGCGTGCGAGTGCAAAAAAATAGTCGCACCGGCTATGAATACGAGAATGTTCAGAAACCCTATTGTTCAGGACAACATGAGGAAACTTGAAAGCTATGGGATTGAGATTGTTAATCCGGCTAGCGGGTATCTGGCGTGCGGCGACACGGGGGAGGGCAAGATGCCGGAGCCTTCCGTGCTGCTTTCGTTTATTTTAAGAGAGCTTGCGCATGAGAAGGATATGAAAGGTCTTAGAGTGTGCGTAACTGCAGGGCCTACAAGGGAGGCGATTGACCCGGTGCGGTTTATTTCAAACCGCTCTACGGGTAAAATGGGATATGCGCTTGCAAAGAACGCTA
>CASFUI010000171.1 GCA_949297565.1 uncultured Eubacteriales bacterium | reverse complement strand
TAAAATAAAATTTTATTGTTGTCAAATGTATACTCTACCTTTATAAGCTTCATTTCCAGCTTGTGCTTTGCAATCTTTTCCAGACAAATATTAAAGGCATCCTTTTCTTTTTCTCTGTTTTTTTTCTCTCTTGCATCATCCTCCGGCGTCGCTACGCGAATTACCGCCTTGAGCGGCTGTATAACCTTCTCATACTCAACCTCTCGTATACCCAAAACAACATTACCGTACTCAACTCCCCTGGCAGTCTCCACAATAACATGGTCTCCGGCTGAAATATCGGTATATTTTCCCGGTGCAAAAAAGTATATCTTACCTGCCTGCCTGAATCGCACGCCAATTACCTTTGTCATCTATAAATCTCCATTTCTGTTAAATTACATCATCGCCTGCTTAATAGCCATAATCAAAAGCTCGATGGCCAGGTCGAAATTAACATTTGCCTTCAGTCTTATCTTAACCTTGTCAATCGAATTTAAAATATCCTGAAGCCCCTCATATGAAAATGCTGACGCCTGACTCTTTATAAGAGAAAACTCCTCCTTAAATATAAGAGGATTTACATCATTCGTGCTCTTAAACACCAAAACATCCCTGTACCACATCGCCATTAAATCGAGATAATCGTCAATGGTAAGCTTATAATTGGCAATATTTTTTACCTCTGCCATAATATCCGATACGCTCATATCCGCAGCATAGCGAAGCACATGCATAACAGCTTCCTTAAGACCCGCAAAATCCTGGGAGGTCACTATGGTAACGGCACGCCCGATATTTCCGTGCGCAAAAGCCGTTGCAAAGCGTATCTCGTAATCAGTCACATTGTAGTTGTCTTTTAAATATTTTCCGACAAGCTCATCAGATACAGGCTTAAAATCCAGCCTCACGCACCGTGAAATAATTGTCTGCAAAAATATATCTGCGTTTGTTGTGAGCAGTATCACAATTCCGTATGCCGGAGGCTCCTCTATAGTCTTTAACAGCGCATTCTGCGCCTGAACGGTCAGCTTTTCCGCCTCATCTATAATATAAATCTTATATCTGCTGCTGTAAGGCTTTATCTGCATATCTCCGATTAACTGCTGGCGAATATCATCCACGCCTATGCTTGACGGCTTCTCATGCCTGATCCATATAATATCCGGCTGATTGCCGCTGTCTGCCTGTATACATGAATGGCACTCATTACATGGCTCATAGCCGTGCTTCTCGCACTGAAGCGTCTTTGCAAACAATGCCGCCACTGTCTTTTTTCCCGCTCCAAGTCCGCCGTTAAAAATGTACGCGTGCGAAACCTTGTCAAGCTCTATACTTTTCTGCAAGTGTTCTTTAATTTTTTCATGTCCGTAAATTTCTGCAAAACTTTTCATACTTGCTCCTTTTTAGTAAATAGAAAATATGCTGCCCCAGCGCTTTAACTCTGCCGCATTTACGTCGAAATATCAAGCAGCAATCCCCTTATATCGTCAATCTTTGCTACAATAGCAAGGTGGTCTTTCTCTTCTTTCATAAGCTCCGCCGCAAGGTCGTCAAGATTGCGGTCAACCAGCTTAATGATACCGTAAACTCTGTGGCGTCCGCGCCTGTCAAGAAAGTTCTCCCTAGAAAACTGGTGAGACCTGGATGTTATTTCATTCATAAAACCCTTAACCAGCTCCCGATAACGCTTCATGTCCTTTATATCCATATGCTTGGAAATACGGTTGCCCTGCTCCGTAATATCCGACATCATCGTTCTAAGTCTTTCCTGAAGGTCTTTCTCCTCAATATTGCTTATTAAAGTAAACTTGAAACTGTCGTCCCCTGTTTTCTCACTTTGCTTTGTCCCTATCTGCTGC
>CASFUI010000170.1 GCA_949297565.1 uncultured Eubacteriales bacterium | reverse complement strand
CGCATATATGGAGAGGATTTTTAGGGAGAACGGATACACCACGGGAATGTTTATCTCGCCGCATCTTGAGGACGAGAGGGAGAGGATACAGGTGAACGGCGAGCCTGTGTGCAGGGAAGATTTTGTGCGGGCGTTCTCTGAGGTCAAGGCAGTGCAGGACAGGCTTGGAAAAGACAGTCTTGCATATTTTGATTTTTATTTCGGTATGGCGCTTTTGATATTTTTGAGGCGTGAGGTTGATTTCTGTATAATTGAGACGGGACTTGGGGGAAGGCTGGACGCTACAAATGCTGTGAGAAATCCTCTGCTTAGCGTTATTGCAACAATAAGCCTGGAGCACACTGCAGTTCTGGGCGATACAATAGAAAAAATTGCAGGTGAAAAGGCAGGAATTATAAAGCCCGGAGTGCCTGTTGTTTTTCTTAAGAGAGACGATGAGTCCTTCGGTGTTATAAGCGGAGTGGCTGAGAATAACGGGAGCGAGGCATTCGGTGTATCGCAGGAGGATTATGCTGTAATTAAAAACTGCGGAAAGCGTATTGATTTTTCTCTTAGTAATGGGTATTATAAGAATGATTGCTTTTCGATAAGTGCAGGCGCAATCTATCAGGTTGAGAACTGCGCGCTTGCGCTTACGGCGGCAGCAGTTATGGAGAAGCACGGTTATATCAGGCTTTCAGAGGAGCCGGTCCATGCGGCGGTCAGCGCCGTTTGCTGGCAGGGCAGAATGGAAGAAATTTTACCGTTTGTCTATGTTGACGGTGCGCACAATCCCGAGGGTATAGATGCGCTTATTAAGTCAGTGCCGTCTATTGCGGGGAACAGGAGACGAATATTAATGTTTTCTGCCGTGAATGACAAGGATTACGATAAAATGATAAAGAGACTGTGTGAGTGCGGTGAGTTTGATGAATTTGTGGTCACGCAGATAGAGGGCAGAAGAAAGCTGGGCGATACACAGATTTACAAAGTTTTTGATAAATATACCGGACAGCCGGTCACGGATTACAATGATGTCTGCAAGGCGTTTGACGGAGCTTGTGAGCTGAGAAGGAAAAGCGGGGGAGTACTTTTTTGTACCGGCTCGCTTTATCTGGTCGGTGAAATCAAGAAATATGCAGAAAACAGGCAATAAGGCTAAGCGGATTTTTTAGGTCTGTGGTGAGGGTGCCGTGTGAAGCAAAAAAGGAGTAAGTTATGATTGATTTTGATGAGGAAATTAAGAAGTTCAAGCCGAGTTTAGAGGTTGATGACGCCGAGGACGCCATATATAATAATGATGTTCCGGATATAACAGACCTTATAAATAAAATTGTTGAGGATATAGCAGGCAAGTAGGAGAAAAATAATGAGATGCTTTAAATGTGATGCGGTTCTTACAAAGGAAGGGCATTGTCCTGCGTGCGGCGTTGATGTCTCAATGTACAAAAAAGCTGTGATGGCATCAAACGCATATTATAATCTTGGCCTATCAAAGGCAAGGATAAGGGATTTGTCGGGCGCCGTGGAAAGCCTTAAGTTGAGTATTTTAATAAATAAGAAAAATATAGATGCCAGAAATCTTCTGGGACTGGTATACTGCGAGATGGGGGATGTCGTTGAGGCCCTGAGTGAATGGGTTATCAGCAAGAATATTCAGCCTGACGGAAATGTTGCCAGTGACTATATTACTGATATTCAGTCAAACCAGAACAGGTTTGAGATGATTACGACGACTGTAAAAAAATATAATCTGTCTCTGAGGTATGCGAAGGACGGAAATTATGACATGGCGACAATACAGCTTAAAAAAGTCGTGTCGCAGAATCCAAGACTTTTAAAAGCGCAGCAGCTTCTTGCTCTTCTGTATATTAAAGACAAGGAGTACAGCAGAGCCAGAAAGCATCTGAACGCAGTGCTTAAGATTGACAGAAACAATACGCTTGCGCATCTTTATCTTCAGGAGATTGACGAGGAGCTTCAGAGCAGGAAGAAGGACAGTCAGCAGGCGCTTCTTAAGAAAAAGAACAGAGAGGACGAGCGCAGACCGCTGAGCGGAAATGATGTAATTATGCCGCGTTCTTCTTACAAAGAGCCAAGCAACGGGGCAATTACCGTAATTAATATTCTTGTCGGTGTTGTGATAGGAGCTGCGTTGATTTGGTTTTTGATTATTCCGTCAAGATACAGGGGACTTACCGCAGAATACAATAAGAGTATTCAGGAGTACAGCGAGCAGCTCTCATCAGGCAACGTGGAGCTGAATTCACTTCAGAGCCAGCTCGACTCGGTTAAACAGGAAAAGGCCGCGCTTGAGGAGAGATTGGCTGAGGTAAGCGGAACAGACGGAAACAATAAGCTGTTATCTGCTGTTATAACGGCAGCTAACCTATATATTTCTAATGACAACACGGCAGCAGCGGAGGCAATAGCGGACGTTGATGTAAGCTCTCTTCCGCTCGAGGAGGCAAAGACGCTGTATAATACAATTTCAGGAGCGACAATGACTGCCGCTGCGAATGATTTGTACAGCAGAGGGATGAATGCCTATTACAGTGCGGATTATGCCGGCGCTGCTGATTATCTTGAGAGGTCGTACAAATGCGACAAAACAAGGGTGGATGCAGTTTACTATGCTGCGAGATGCTATGTCTCACTTAATCAGACTGAGAATGCAAAAAAATACTATCAAATTATTGTGGATGAATTCAAGACAAGCGGATATCTGTCTGAGGCAGAGAACTATGTAAACTCGCATTGAGCTTGAGTAATATACTTTTTAAAGAAAAAACCTGACGGACCAATAAGTCTGTCGGGTTTTTGTGTTTGTCGGGGACAGGCAGTATTTTAATAAAGAAAATGGAGGATTGGTTAGATAATGCAGGAAGCAAATGTTTCACCAAATGAAAAAAGCGAAGTCAAGCATACGGATTACCTTTATATGGTTACCGATAAAATGCTGGTTATAAGCATGATTGCGGAGCTTGACCATCATCTTGCGGACGAGATGAGAGAGGTAATTGACAATGTTATTGACGAGAGAGGCGTTAATGATATTATTTTCGATTTCAGCAGAATAGGGTTTATGGACAGCGCAGGAATAGGTCTTATAATGGGGCGCTATAAAAAAATACGCGACAGGGGAAATATTTATGTTGCAGGAGCTGGTGACGGAATTTCGAGAATTCTTTTGATTTCGGGTTTACATAAGCTTGTTACCTCCTGCAGCGACGTCAGTGATGCGGCGAAGAAAATAATAGACAAAGCAAGGGAGAGGTAAAATAATGAAAAATAACAATAACAGCGAAAATCATACTAATTTCATGGAACTTATTTTTGATTCCAAATCCGAGAACGAGAGCTTTGCCAGGGTTGTGGTAGCTGCATTTTGCGCGAGGCTTGACCCAACGCTCGAAGAGATTTCGGATATAAAAACCGCCGTGTCGGAGGCTGTTACAAACTGTGTCGTTCACGGATATGAGGGCGGTCCCGGAAAAATCAGACTTAAATGTATTCTGGACGAAAATGAGCTGACTGTGGAGGTACATGATGACGGAGTAGGTATAGAGGATATTGGTCAGGCGATGGAGCCTATGTATACGTCAAAGCCTCAGCTTGAGCGTTCGGGTATGGGCTTTTCTTTTATGGAGGCATTTATGGACGAGCTGGAGGTGAAATCAGGAAAGCACAGCGGTACTACCGTGACGATGAAAAAGAGAATAGGAGTAAATAATTAGTGGATTGGGTGTGGTTATATGAATCATACTAAGGAACTGATAGAGAGAGCGCACGGAGGGGATAAAGAGGCAAGAGAAAAACTGATTGTGGAAAATATGGGGCTTATCTGGAGTATTGTAAGACGTTTCGCGGGAAGAGGCTATGAGCAGGAGGATTTATTTCAGATTGGAAGCATAGGACTTATCAAGGCTGTGGATAAATTTGATACGAGCTATGACGTGCAGTTTTCCACTTACGCGGTGCCGATGATTGCCGGAGAAATTAAAAGATTTTTGAGAGACGACGGGATGATTAAGGTCAGCAGGAGCATGAAGGAGATTGCTTATAAGGCGTATCTTGCGAGGGAGCAGCTTGAAAGAAAATTGAAACGCGAGCCTGCACTGTCGGAGATTGCCTCCGAAATCGGCGTGACCTCCGAGGAACTTGCTCAGGCTATCGACGCATCGGCGGAGATAGAATCTCTTCACAAGGTGATTTATCAGGGAGACGGAAGCGATATTTCGCTTATGGACAAGCTTCCTCAGCAGGGAGACCCGTGTGAAGATCTTATGAACCATATGCTTCTCGAGGAGATGCTGTCGAAGCTTGATAAAAAGGAGCGTCAGCTTATTTACATGCGGTATTATCAGGACAAGACGCAGACGGAAATAGCGAAGGTTATGGGTGTTTCTCAGGTGCAGGTATCGCGTCTTGAAAAGAAAATATTAAAAAAAATGAAATGCGGTGAATAAAACCGGCTTTGTCTGCCATGCTAAGAAAAGAGGAGATGAAGCACAAAATGAGTGAAGTGGTTTATATTCAGATTAACAGAAATATTGAGGTTTCCAAGCGCGCTATTACAATAGGTGATGTGGCTGGCGTGTACTGCAATGATAAAAAAATTGAGAATGATATAAGGCATATCTGTATTCTTGAGCTCAAAGATGCAGGGGAAAACAAAAGAAAAAAGGAGAGGGTATGCATGTCTTTTCTGGCAGTCGTTAAGGCAATCAGCCGGAAATATCCCGAAATAGAGGTCAATAATCTTGGTGAAAATGATTTTATTGTTGATTATATCTATGAGAAGAAGCATTCTAAGACGCTGCAGGTTATTTTGATAGCGTTTGTGGCATTATTTACATTTCTTGGAAGCATGTATGCCATTATGGCGTACAACAATGATGTAAATACTATTGAGATTTTCGACAAGGTGTATGAGATATTCGGAGCGCAGGAAGCTCAGGGGGCGAAGCTGCTTGAAATTACCTATGGTATAGGACTTGCACTGGGGATAATGATATTTTATAACCATTTTGCGGGCATAAGATTCAGCAGTGACCCAACGCCTATTGAGGTTGAAATGGACAAGTATGAGAAGGATGTGGATGATACGCTTATTGACAGAAGCGCGGCTGTAAATGAGGAGATAAGTTAAGGCTGCAAAAGTGTTGGAGATGTAATAAAAAGGGATGTGATAGTAATGGAACAGGGGTTGATTTGGCTGGGGCTCGGATTATTTGGTCTGTGTGCGGGGGCTCTCACGGCGGCAGGATATTTTGCTCTTATTACAAGCGTTGGTATGATTAACAGGGCAGCGGCAGTGACGGGGACTACAAAGGCAGTTTTTTTTTACGAGGAGGTATTGCTGCTAGGGGCTGTTGCAGGAACGATTCTCTCGGTATTTGATGTGTCGCTGCCATTGGGCGATATTGGTCTTATTATATACGGCGTGATT
>CASFUI010000169.1 GCA_949297565.1 uncultured Eubacteriales bacterium | reverse complement strand
GATTTTTCATACCGCTGTTTGCGCCGGAGCGTCACAAACAGCGCTTATCGCAGAAGAAAAATCGCCTTCGCGAATTTTTCTCCGCGCTCCTTGCGGTAAAACGCTTCGGAATGGAGGATAATATGGCAATCAGAAACATAAGAACATTGGGTGATGAGATTTTAACAAAACATGCAAAAGAGGTTACACAGATGACGCCTAAGCTGAAGGAGCTTATAGGTGATATGTTCGACACTATGTATGAGGCAAACGGCTGCGGTCTTGCGGCTCCTCAGGTGGGCATACGCAAGCGCCTTGTCGTGATAGACTGCGGTGATGAGCCGTATGTTTTGATTAATCCGGAGATTTTGGAGACAGACGGAGAGCAGACGGGTCAGGAGGGCTGTCTTTCTGTTCCGGGAAAGGTCGGAATTGTGACAAGACCTAATTACGCCAAGGTAAAGGCTCTTGATGAAAATATGAATGAGTATATTATCGAGGGTACAGAGCTTCTCGCGAGGTGTCTGTGCCATGAAATTGACCATTTAAACGGTATAATGTATGTTGACAAGGTTGAAGGTCAGCTTATGGACACAGAGGAGGAAAACGAGGATTGATGAAAGTCGTATTTATGGGAACACCTGATTTTGCGGTGGAGACACTCAAGGCGGTTGTAGGCGCGGGGCATGAAATTGCTGCGGTTGTGACTCAGCCTGATAAGCCTAAAGGGCGCGGAACTGCCATGAGCATGTCGGCTGTAAAGGAGGCGGCGTTAGCTATGTCTCTGCCGGTGCTGCAGCCTGAGCGCGCCAGGGACGAGGAATTTGTCAGCCGGCTTCGTGGTATAAATCCTGACGTAATTGTAGTTGTGGCGTTCGGTCAGCTTTTGCCTAAGGAAATTATTGATATGCCGAAATACGGGTGCGTTAATGTCCACGCTTCTCTGCTTCCGAAATACAGAGGCGCTTCGCCTGTTCAGTGGGCGGTGATTGACGGCTGCGAATACTCGGGCGTAACTACGATGCTTATGGACGAGGGGCTTGACACAGGCGATATTCTGCTTGCAGAGAAGGTAAAGCTCGATAAAAAGGAGACGGGCGGAAGTTTGTTTGAGCGTTTAAGTCTTGTAGGCGCACAGCTTCTGGTAAAAACACTTAAGGCTCTTGAGGAAGGGAGCGTTACGCCTGTCAAGCAGGACGAGCAGAAAGCCACATATGTCAGAATGCTGAACAAAGCCTTCGGAAATATTGATTTTAACCAGTCTGCTGAGAAGATAGAAAGGCTTATACGAGGACTTAATCCGTGGCCAAGCGCGTATACGCATATCAACGGCAAACTTTTAAAAATATGGGATGCAAGCGTGTGCGGAGCTCAGGAAGAGCCATTAGAAGCCGGTGAATCTGCATCACAGAAAGCAAAGCCGGGAACTGTCGTGTATTCTGATGATAAAGCTTTTATTGTACAGTGCGGTGATAAAGCTCTTAAAATCAATGAGCTTCAGCTTGAGGGAAAGAAACGCATGAAGACGGAGGATTTTCTGAGAGGCTATTCGATTAAGCCGGGAGATGTTCTGGGAGTAAACTAAAGCAGTGATACCACAGATAAAGATGCGCACAGCAAAGGCATGTAACTTGTAACTTTAGTAGACACAGCGCACGGAAACGGCGCGGAAATGGAGAAGATATGGTTTTATTGTCAATGTATCACATGTATGGATATTATTTTGACCCGACATATTTTTTGATTATCATAGCTGCGGTTATATCTATAATAGCTCAGATAGCGGTCAATTCGTCATTTTCAAAATATTCGAGAGTGGCAAGTATGTCGGGAATGACCGGAGCGCAGGCTGCGGAGCGTATTCTGAGAGCAAACGGAATAATGGATGTGTCTGTCCAGAGAGTATCCGGAAAGCTGACAGACCACTATAATCCCTCAACTAAGGTGCTCAATCTTTCGGAATCGGTGTACGGCTCAGCTTCAGTTGCGGCGATAGGTGTGGCTGCACATGAGTGCGGGCATGCCATACAGCATGCTAGAGGCTATGTTCCGCTGTCATTGAGAACTGCACTTGTTCCTGTTGCAAATATAGGCTCACAGCTCTCATGGATTTTTATTATCTTAGGTATTATTTTCAGCTTTAATCAGACGCTTATTACAGTCGGGATTTTTATGTTTTCGGCTGCGGTTTTATTTCAGCTTGTGACGCTGCCGGTTGAATTTAACGCGTCGTCAAGAGCGTTAAGAGAGCTTGAAAGCAACGGTATTTTATATAGAGAAGAGGTTGCGCAGACGAGAAAGGTTTTGTCGGCAGCCGCACTCACATATGTTGCGGCAGCAGCTTCGGCAATACTCCAGCTTCTTCGTCTGATTTTGCTTTTCGGAGGAAGAGGGCGCAGGGATGACTGACAGAATGCAGGTTAATTTGAGGCAGACGGCGCTGGAAATACTGCTGGAAGCACATAAAAACGAAGCGCTGCTGAATGTGGTTTTAGGCGAGGCACTTGCTAAATACCAATATCTCGACAAAAACGAGAGGTCGTTTATCTCGAGGCTTGTGCAGGGAACTGAAGAAAAGCGTATTGAGCTGGACTATATTATCGACAATTTTTCAAAAACACCGGTGAAAAAGCAAAAGCCGTTTATAAGAACTCTGCTTGAGATGTCGGTGTACCAGCTAAAGTATATGGACAGTGTTCCCGCTTCTGCCGTCTGCAATGAGGCGGTAAAGCTCGCTGTCAAAAAAAATTTCGGGACGCTTAAGGGGTTTGTAAACGGTGTGCTGAGAAATATTTCAAGAAATCTTGACAGTGTCGAATATCCGGACAGAGAAAAGGGTGAAAGACTTTATTTGTCTGTTCGCTATTCAATTCCGACAGAGCTTTTGGACTGTCTGTTAAAGAGCTATGATG
>CASFUI010000168.1 GCA_949297565.1 uncultured Eubacteriales bacterium | reverse complement strand
TGATTAAATCATCAAGAGACACAATAGACAGTCTTGTCGGTTACGGCGTTGATTTTCGCCGTGATAATGAAGGAAATCTTGCATTTACACGGGAGGGCGCTCACTCCACGCCAAGAATTGTGTTTCACGAAGATATTACGGGAAAGGAAATATCTTCCAAGCTCCTGGCTCGCGTAAGAGAACTTCCAAATGTAACTATATGGGAAAACACTACGATGCTCGATATACTTGCGGCAGACAACACCTGTTACGGTATTGTCGCCGTATCGTCCTCTGACAGCCTTTATGCCATAACCGCGCCGTACACACTCTGGGCGTGCGGAGGAATTGGCGGACTGTACACACACTCAACAAATTTCAGACATCTTACAGGTGATGCTCTGGCTGTCGCGCTCAACCACAACATTGAAATTGAACACGCCGACTACGTTCAGATACATCCTACCACGCTCTATTCCGATAAACCCGGCAGACGTTTTTTAATTTCCGAATCCGTGCGCGGCGAGGGTGCTGTGCTTTTAAACAGCAAGGGCGAGCGGTTTGTGGACGAGCTGCTCCCAAGAGACATTGTTGCCGCCGCCATATTTAAAGAAATGGAAAAAGAGGGCAGCCGCCATGTCTGGCTGTCAATGTCACCGATTGACGAGAGCGTTATAAAATCGCATTTTCCCAATATATATGAACACTGCCTTGAAGAGGGGTTTGATGTCACAAAAGAGCCTATTCCGGTAGTTCCGGCACAGCATTACTTTATGGGCGGCGTTAAGGTCGACATGAACAGCCAAACCTCCATGAATAATCTCTACGCCGCCGGCGAGACAAGCTGCAACGGCGTACACGGAGCAAACCGTCTGGCAAGCAACTCACTTCTTGAAAGCCTTATTTTCGCAAAACGTGCCGCTAAATGTATGGATTTTTCCAATATCACTGAGTGTCCCGACAGTCTGCTTGACGGTATCAATACAGAGTATTACGATAATAAAAAAGCTCTTTTCTCACGCTACCGCAGCCAGGTACTCTCGGAAATTGAGCGTGCAAAAAAAGAAACAGAAAAAAGGCGCAAACCTGTTATGTACAGAACAGGCGCGCAGAAATGAGGATAATATGAATTCTATAACTATGAAATTAAACGCAGACCATCTGATAATGCAGGCTCTCTCAGAAGATATAACAAGCGAAGACATCACAACAAACTCGGTTATGCCTCATGCTCAGCAGGGAGAAGTCGAACTTATATGCAAGCAGGACGGAGTTATATGCGGTCTTAATGTATTTATGCGGGTATTTACACTTCTTGACGAAAAAACAACCTTTGAGATGAAAGTAGCTGACGGAGACACTGTCACAAAGGGGCAGCTTATGGGAATAGTGAGAGGAGATATCCGTGTACTCCTGTCAGGCGAGCGCACGGCTCTCAACTATCTTCAGCGCATGAGCGGTATTGCAACATATACAAGAAGCATCGCCGACCTCCTTAAGGGCTCCTCAACAAAGCTGCTTGACACAAGAAAGACGACGCCGAACAACCGCATTTTTGAAAAATACGCCGTGACAGTCGGCGGCGGCTACAACCACCGCTACAATCTATCGGACGGCATACTTCTTAAGGACAATCATATCGGCGCTGCCGGCGGCGTAAAGGAAGCCGTTCAAATGGCCCGTGAATACGCTCCGTTTGTCCGCAAAATTGAGGTTGAAGTTGAAAATCTTGATATGGTAAAGGAAGCTGTTGAGGCTGGCGCTGACATTATTATGCTAGACAATATGAATCCGGAACAGATGAAGGAAGCTGTTAAATTAATAGACGGACGCGCCAAAACCGAATGCTCAGGAAACGTCACAAAGGAAAACATTGACAGACTTATCAATATCGGCGTAGACTATATTTCAAGCGGTGCGCTTACACATTCAGCACCTATTATGGATATTTCACTTAAAAATCTTCACAAGACGGAGGAATAGCATGAACGGCGAAGAAAGACGCTGTAAAATTATTGAATATATCGGCAAAAGCCCCACACCGGTGTCCGGAACAGCTCTCGCCGAACATTTTAACGTTAGCCGTCAGGCAGTCGTTCAGGATATAGCGCTACTGCGGGCATCAGGAAATGAAATTCTGTCTACTAACCGCGGATATCTTCTGTCTGCCGCGCAAAGAAAAAGCCGTAGGACGTTCAAGGTATGCCACACGGACAGCCAGACAGAGGATGAGCTCTCTCTCATAGTCGATTTGGGAGGCAAAGTTCTCAACGTATTTGTAGACCACAATATCTACGGGCGCTTTGAGGCTGAACTTAATATTTCCTCAAGAAGAGATGTCAGAAACTTTATTAAAAACATTGAAAATAAAAGCTCATCACTTCTTAAAAATGTGACAGGAAATGAACATTTTCATACAGTGGAGGCCGCAAGCGAAGAAATACTTGACGAAATAGCACAGGCTCTCAAAGACAAAAACTTTCTCGCATGACCGGTAACTTCCATGCGGAACATACTTATTTCACAGAAAATTTATTATAAAAACAGAGGCGGACACAAAAAACGTGTCCGCCTGATATTCTTCAGTTATAGATATCACCGCCGGCAGTACCATCAATCACATGTGATACTTTTATTTTTCGGGCTTTTTTAAAGGAATTTTTTTATCCATTTTTAAAATATGATTTTTAAGCCATTCAATCAGAAATTCAATCAGCTCAAACAGATAATCCTGCTGGCTGTCATCAACTGCATCCATGTCAATCCCTGACAGCCTGTCAATAAAAGCCTCATGTGCGAGCTTCTGTGACTCAAGGCCCTCATACCCTATTTCTTCCATGTATCTTTCCTCGTCGCTGAAATGAAAATTTGTATACTCCCTAAGCTGTTCTATAATATTCACAATCTGATCATATTTATCTGCCAGAAACTGAGCGTTAATTACATCATATGTATGCTCGATAATCTCAAAAAGCTTTTTGTGCTCCTCGTCAACAAAATCAATATTTGTCTTATACTCATCCGTAAATTCAAACATATTTTTACTTTCATGTTTTACAGCAGGCATTTTCCCAATCATAATGTCACTGCCGAGAATATGATGATACAGCCATTTTGCAAGATAGACTAACAAATCCTCAAGCACCTTCCTGCCTTCCTCATCATTCAGCTCATCAAGCTTAACACTGTTGACCTTTTCCGCAAATTCAGCATGTTCCTTTTTCTGGCGTCCAAGCTCAGGGTCCCCTACTTTTTCCATATATGCCTCTTCATGAGCAAAATGCTCCGCTGCATATCTCTTCAGATGCAATACTAGATTTTTTGCTGCTGCCGCTGTTGCTGTTCCCTCATCAAACATAGCCTGTGCTCCGTTAATAATTCTGAACAATTCACGGTGCTCATTATCTATTTCCTCTATCCCTGTGAGACAGCCCTCTGTAAATTTGTACATATATAAGCCTCCATTTGTTGTATAAATTGTTTTTATACATTATAATCCATTTATAAAAATAATAAAAGCAGGAAATTTATCATGTACCAAAATATTATTGCGATAACAAACCGAAAACTGTGTCCGCAGCAAGACTACTTAGAACAGCTCAGTCTTATAGCTTCACTTCACCCGAAGGCCATTGTGCTTCGTGAAAAAGATTTATCTCCTGAGTCATATCTTAAGCTGGCTAAGGAAGCTGTGTCAATATGTCAAAAATATGAAACCCCGCTTATTCTGCACAATTTTGCAGATGTCGCAATAAAGCTCTCACACCCGTATATCCATATGCCGCTTTACGCGCTTCGGGATTTCTATCTCAAAAACGGCTCAAAACCATGTTCTGTATTTAAAAAAACAGGCACCTCCGTTCACTCTGTCGAAGATGCCAAAGCTGCCTGCAAACTCGGCGCAAGCTATTTATTTGCCGGAAATATCTACGAGACAGAATGTAAGCCAGGGCTTGCCGGACGCGGACTTGAATTTCTCCGTGAGATAGTTTCGTCTGTAAATATTCCCGTATATGCAATAGGCGGAATTACCCCTGAAAAAATGCCGGCTGTTATGAAAACAGGCGCAGCCGGGGCATGTATGATGTCAGGCTTTATGAAAATGAAACCGCACTGAAAGTTATGCATAAAATCATACCTTTATCTACTCACAGGACAGCTTAAGCAGACGGGAAAACTGCTGTTCTGAAAGCAGCGATAGCGCATCAATCAACCCGATATGATATGTTCCAAGCCCACTTCGGCTATCCGCAAGCTCACCGCTTATGCCAAGCGAAGCCGCGGCAAGCACAGCAGCCGTCACAGCATCAGCCACC
>CASFUI010000167.1 GCA_949297565.1 uncultured Eubacteriales bacterium | reverse complement strand
TGCTGCTTGACGTCGGAAACGGATTGAAAAAGCCGGAGGCTGTAAGGGATATTCTTGACGGAAGGCCGGTGCAGATGTCTCTGCCGGCGGAAAGCTATGCGCTTTTTCTTGAAAAAATCATATATCAGGAGGCATAAAAATATATGAAAACAATTATAGAGCATATTGCGGATTCTGTGAGCAGGGCGTTTGAGGAGTGCGGATATGACACGAAGTACGCAAAGATAACGCTGTCAAACAGACCGGATTTGTGCGAGTACCAGTGCAGCGGGGCTATGGCTGCGGCAAAAGCTTACGGAAAAGCGCCGTTTGTAATTGCGGACGAAATAGTCGGGAAGCTTAAGGGTAATGAAATTTTTGAGAAGCTTGAGAGCGTAAAGCCCGGATTTATCAATATAAACATATCATCACAATTTTTGGCGCAATATCTTGAAGAAATGTCTGTCTCAGAAAAATTTGGATATGTTCCAAAGGTTAGCGGCAAAACTGTTATTGTGGACTACGGCGGAGCAAATGCCGCAAAGCCGCTTCATGTAGGACATCTTCGCTCGGCAGTAATCGGTGAGAGCGTTAAGAGAATTCAGAAATATGCCGGAAACAATGCGATAGGCGACGTGCATCTGGGAGACTGGGGTCTTCAGATGGGGCTTATAATTGAGGAGTTAAGGGACAGAAAGCCTGAGCTTGTGTATTTTGATGAGAATTATACAGGAGAATATCCTCAGGAACCGCCGTTTACTATTTCGGAGCTTGAAGAGATTTATCCGGCGGCGAGCGCTAAGTCGAAGGCGGACGAGCATTTTCTGGCGCGCGCGCATGAGTCGACGCTGAAGCTTCAGAGAGGTGACAGGGCGTGCAGGGCTATCTGGAAGCACATTATGAATCTGTCCAAGGCAGACCTGAAGAAAAACTATGACAATCTTAATGTGCATTTTGAAATCTGGAAGGGTGAGAGTGACGCCGAGCCGTATATTTCAGATATGGTGCAGTCAATGCTTGACAGCGGACTTGCGTATGAGAGCCAGGGAGCTGTTGTTGTAGACATTCAGGAGGATACAGATACAAAAGAACTGCCGCCTTGTATTATACGCAAATCTGACGGAGCGGCTCTCTATGCCACATCGGATTTGGCTACACTGGTGGAGAGAGAAAAGCTGTATCATCCCGATGCATATATTTATCTTGCAGATAAGAGACAGGAGCTTCACTTTACGCAGGTATTCAGAGTCGCAAAAAAGGCTGGAATTGTAAAGCCTGAGACAGATATGACGTTTGTCGGCTTCGGCACGATGAACGGCAAGGACGGAAAGCCGTTTAAGACCCGTTCCGGCGGTGTCATGCGTCTTGAAAACCTTATTTCTGATATTCAGGATGCCGTCTATGCAAAGATAACGGAAAACCGCACAATGGATGAGGCTGAGGCGAGGGACACCGCGAGAATTGTGGGTCTTGCAGCATTAAAGTACGGCGATTTGTCAAATCAGGCGTCTAAGGATTATGTGTTTGACGTCGAGAGGTTTGCCTCATTTGAGGGAAATACCGGACCGTATATTCTTTACACTATTGTGAGAATAAAGTCGATACTTGCAAAGTATATTCAGGAGGGCGGCTCTGTAAGCGGATTAAAGCTTATTCCTGCCGCGGGTGTTTCAGAGAAAAATTTAAGCCTTTCGCTTGTGAAGTTTTTCGATGTTATGGAAGCGGCATATATGGAGAAGGCTCCGCACAAGATATGTCAGTATATCTATGATGTGTCTAATGCTTTTAACGGTTTTTATCATGACACTAAAATTCTTTCCGAGCAGAACAGAGAACAGAAGGAAAGCTATATTGCCTTGATTTCTCTCACAAAGGAGATTTTGCTTAACTGTATAGATTTATTGGGAATTGAGTGTCCTGAAAGGATGTAAAAAGGAGGGGCAAGTTTGCCGGTATATCCGGCATTCTGCATAATTGTATGAAAATTTTGTCTTTTGCGATTCCATGCTATAATTCTGCGGCGTATATGGAAAAGTGTATTAAATCAGTGCTTGCCGGAGGCGAGGAGGTTGAAGTTATAATAGTTGACGACGGCTCGGCTAAGGATAACACGGCGGAAATTGCCGACCGCTATGCGGCGCAGTATCCGACAATTGTCAAGGCTGTTCACCAGGAGAACGGAGGACATGGTCAGGCTGTAAATACAGGACTTGCGCATGCCACCGGTAAATTTTTCAAAGTGGTTGACAGCGACGACTGGGTGGATGCGAGAAGTTACAAAAAAATTCTTGCTACGCTTAAAGGTTTTGTTGAGGGTGAAGAGCCGGATATGGTTATTGCAAACTATGTTTATGACAAGGTTGGTGCAAAGAGAAAGAAGGTTATTCACTATGACAATGTATTTCCGGTTGAGCAGATGTTCGGCTGGGATGACATAGGAAAGTTTAAGATTGACCAGTATATACTGATGCACTCGGTTATTTACAGAACACAGCTCTTAAAAGACTGTGCGCTTCAGCTTCCTAAGCATACGTTTTATGTGGACAATATTTTTGTGTTTGAGCCGCTTCCGTATGTGAAGAAGATGTATTATGTAAATACTAATTTTTACAGGTATTTTATAGGAAGAGAAGACCAGTCCGTGAACGAGTCGGTGATGATTTCAAGAATTGACCAGCAGATTGGTGTAACCAAGCGAATGATTGATTCATTTCTTGCAAGTAATGTGTCAAATAAAAAATGCAGAATGTATATGAGAAATTATCTGCGCATTATGATGGAGGTCTCATCTATTTTTCTTATTATTTCAGGGACTCCGGAAAATCTTGCAAAGAAGAAAGAGCTTTGGAATTACGTCAAGAAGCGTGATGTCAGGCTTTTCCGCTCGCTTCGATACAGCATTTTGGGTCATACGGTAAATATTCCGGGCAAGTCGGGACGCTGGATTTCAAAGAGCGGATATAAGGTGATGAACAAGCTGATTGGATTTAACTAGATGGATGTTTTAGATATCTGCGCAGGAGGAGGGTATATTTATGGTACTTGATTTGTTTAAGCTGGACGGAAAGGTTGCTGTTGTCACGGGAGCAAATACGGGACTCGGACAGGGAATGGCGGTTGCGCTTGCACAGGCGGGGGCAAAGGTTGTGCTGGTGGGAAGAAGAAGCTGTGACGAGACGGCTGGAAAGATAGCTTCCTTCGGAGGTGAATGTACGCAGGTGCTTGCTGACTTATCATATGTGGAGAGCGTTCAGACAGTGCTTTCCGGCGCTTTGAGCGCATATGGACGAGTGGATATTCTTGTTAATAATGCAGGAATAATAAAGCGCTGTGATGCGATTGACGTCTCTGAGCAGGACTGGGATGCCGTGATAAATGTAAATTTAAAAATGGTATTTCTGTTAAGTCAGGCGTTTGCCAGACAGTTTGAAAAACAAAATGAAGGCGGAAAGATTATTAATGTCTGCTCTATGCTTTCATTTCAGGGTGGAATACGGGTGCCGGCGTATACGGCAAGCAAGAGCGCCGTTATGGGTCTTACTAAGGCGCTTGCAAACGAGTGGGCATCAAAGGGAATACAGGTAAACGCGATTGCTCCCGGATATATGGCTACAAATAATACTTCACAGCTGAGGGGTGACGCTGACAGAAGTGAGGCTATTATTGAGAGAATTCCTGCCGGACGCTGGGGTACTCCTGAGGATATGCAGGGAACTGTTGTGTATCTTGCGTCAAAGGCTTCTGATTATGTCAACGGCTACACGGTTGCAGTTGACGGCGGCTGGCTGGCTCGCTGAAAAAAGAGTAAAAAAATGTGGCTGACGGGTAATCTGATAAATTTCCCGTCAGCCACATTAATTATTTTATACGTTTTTTTGCGTCTGTGTCAATAATCAGCGAAAGTTAAATATAACAAGTTCTGTAAACTTTTAAAACAATACCTTACATTTATTCATATCTACGTGAGTTCGTATAAAGT
>CASFUI010000166.1 GCA_949297565.1 uncultured Eubacteriales bacterium | reverse complement strand
TATACTCTCGGCGTCAAGGTTTTTAAATACCTTGACGATAACGTCAGCTCCGGCTCTCTCAAATGCCTTAGCGCTGTCGTACTCACAGTTTGTACCCGGAAATACCGGAATAAACACCGTAGGCTTAGCCACCTTATTCCTGCAAACATATACGCTGTCAGCGCTGTAAAGCTTTGTCTCAATAGGAGTAGTCTCCTTTGACGCCTTTGTAGGGAATACCTTCTCAAGCTTATCGCTCCATACGCTTAATGCCTCCTCAATATTCACAGAAACTTCTTTATATGTAAATGATGGTTTTTCCTTAACCTCTCCGAGCTTTGTATAAGGCACATTAATCTGTCCTGCTTTGTCCGATGCCACCTCAGCAACTATGCAGCCGTAGGCAGGCGCAAATAATGTCTCTTCTTTTAAGTCGCTGTTTAATGCAAAGCCAAGCTTATTGCCGAATGCCATTTTGCTGAGTGCAGGTATAAAACCATTGGCGTCACATACGTATGCTGACACGATAACGCCGTTTTGGATAAGCTCGTGAACAGCATTGTAAAGCTCCTTAACCTGCTCAAATACAGGCAGCTCGTACTCATCCCGCTCAATATCAAACTTTACAAGAACATTTCCCGGCTGCTTTAACTCAGGTGTAATAATATCCTGCTCTTTAGCCACATCAACAGCGAATGAGCAGAGCGTAGGCGGAACATCTATATCCTCAAATGTACCCGACATACTGTCCTTGCCTCCGATAGACGGCAGCCCGAAGCCCAGCTGCGCCTCATATGCGCCAAGCAGCGCTGCAAACGGCTGGCTCCAGCGTGAAGGATCCTCTGTCATTCTCCTGAAATACTCCTGGAACGTAAATCTTATCTTATTAAAATCACCGCCCGCTGCCACAATCTTTGCGACAGAATCGACAACCGCATACATCGCACCGTGATACGGACTCCACTTTGAAAGATACGGGTCAAATCCGTAAGACATCATAGTGACAGTATCGCACTTGCCCTTGAGCACAGGCAGCTTTGCAACCATAGCCTGTGTCTCTGTAAGCTGATATTTTCCGCCGTAAGGCATATATACCGAGCCTGCGCCGATAGAGCCGTCAAATCTCTCAACAAGCCCCTTCTGAGAACACTCGTTTAAATCTGAAAGCGTCTTTAACCACTTGCCTCTGACATCGGAAGGCTTTGAAGCTTTGAGATATGAATCCTCCTTTGAAGGAATATCTACAAGCACTGAAGTCTCCTGATGCGCGCCGTTTGTATCGAGGAAAGCCCTTGAAATATTTACGATTTCCTTGCCTCTCCACTCGAGAACAAGTCTCGGCTCTTCAGTAACCACAGCCACCTCTACAGCCTCAAGATTTTCCTCAGCGGCATAGTCAAGAAACGCCTTAACATCTTCAGGCGCAATAACTACTGCCATTCTCTCCTGAGACTCAGAGATTGCAAGCTCTGTTCCGTCAAGGCCCTCATATTTCTTAGGCACCTTATCAAGCGAAACCCTGAGTCCTGCCGCAAGCTCTCCGATTGCAACCGATACGCCGCCTGCACCGAAGTCGTTGCACTTCTTGATAAGTCTGGTGACCTCAGGGCGTCTGAACAGTCTCTGCATCTTGCGCTCCGTAGGGGCATTACCCTTCTGCACCTCAGCTCCGCACGTCTCAATAGACTTCTCTGTATGAACTTTAGAAGAACCTGTCGCTCCGCCGCAGCCGTCACGCCCCGTGCGTCCTCCAAGAAGAATTATAATATCTCCCGGCTCTGACGACTCCCTCTTAACCGCGCTTCTCGGCGCAGCCGCTATAACCGCACCTATCTCCATTCTCTTTGCAACATAATCAGGGTGATAAATCTCTTTTACATAGCCTGTTGCAAGACCAATCTGATTTCCATATGAACTGTAACCCTGCGCCGCTCCTGTCACAAGCTTTTTCTGAGGAAGCTTTCCGTGAAGCGTCTCTGACAGAGGTCTTGTCGGGTCTGCCGCGCCTGTTATGCGCATAGCCTGGTATACATATGTACGCCCTGACAGAGGGTCTCTTATAGCACCGCCGAGACATGTCGCAGCGCCGCCGAAAGGCTCAATCTCAGTAGGATGATTGTGTGTCTCGTTCTTGAAATTGACAAGCCACTCCTCCTCCTGTCCGTCAATAGTCACGGGAACAACAATGCTGCACGCGTTAATCTCCTCAGATTCCTCCTGGTCATTAAGCTTTCCCTCTGCCTTCAGCTTCTTCATAGCCATAAGAGCCAAATCCATGAGGCAGACAAACTTGTCCTTGCGCCCCTTATAAATCTCTTCCCTGTCGGCAAGGTACTTCTTGTATGTCGCCTCCATAGACGCCCTGTAAAAACCGTCCTTAAATTCCACAGACTTAAGCTCGGTTGCAAATGTGGTGTGACGGCAGTGGTCAGACCAGTATGTATCAAGCACTCTGATTTCCGTCATTGACGGGTCTCTTTTTTCTTCATTTTTAAAATAATCCTGAATAAAGGCAAAATCTTTAAATGTCATTGCCAGGCCAAGTGAGTCATACAGCTTCTTAAGCTCGTCCTCAGCCATATCCTTAAATCCGTCAAAAATAATCACGTCAGCAGGAGCCTTGAACTCAGTTACAAGCGTCTTTGGAACAGCGCTGTCTGCCTCCCTCGAATCCACAGGGTTAATGCAAAGCTCCTTTATCTTTTCCTTCTGCTCATCTGTGAGTGTTCCGGAGATAACATACGTTACAGCCGTCTTTATTACAGGCATCTCATTTTCATTAAAAAACTTTACGCACTGTTCGGCAGAATCAGCTCTCTGGTCAAACTGACCCGGAAGATACTCTACCGAGAATATATAGTCCTCAGGCTCGCTCTCAAAATCCATCTCATATACATCATCTACCGGAGGCTCCGAAAACACAGTTGTGAGCGCCTTTTTATAGGTCTCCTCCGAAAGATTTTCAATATCGTAGCGAATTAAAACACGTACCTGTGTAATTGTCTTAATTCCAAGATAGTCTGTAATCTCATCATAAAGTTCCTTTGCCTTGACAGCATATGGTTTTTTCTTCTCAACAAAAACTCTCTTAACGCCGCTCATATAATCCTCCTGCTAACCTTTGTATGGATAGAATACCTCCCTCGCGCCGGTCGCCGAACAGACGCGCAAACACGTCCGCTCGTATCGTCACCCGCGGGAATAAAATTTATTTTAACATATTTTATTTTAATAAACAACCTTAAAACCGCTCACATACACACATATCTGCCGTCATATCGGCTTTTTCATGCCATGTATGAATACACTTCGCCAGGCTCCTACTCATGCATACGCCTTATAATCTTGTATACAACCTGATTTCCCATTACCGTGGGAGCCGTGTGCGCAAAAAATATAATTCCGTCAGTCTGCGAGACAATCTGGGATTTAACAAATCCCTCGTACGGGTCGATAACCTCGCCTATCACGTCTCCGCGGAACACCGGGTCTCCCGGCTCCTTGAGCCTTCTGTAAAAACCGCCGTCATAGGTCTTAACCGGAAGCAGGTCATGCTCGTTTATTACACTGGCAATATATCCGCTATGGTTATTATATTTAAGAATACCCATTCTGGTAAAAAACCTGAGCACTGACGAAACCGCCTGCCTTGCAGATTTATCATCGATGCTGTCCGTACAGTTAGTGTATATTGAAAATGCGTTGGTCTGATTCATCTGCCAGTTATAATTAAGCGTTGCCGTATCCATAGGCTTAGGCTTTCTGATTACAACATACTGAAGCCCGAAAAGATTTGCGAGACTTGCGCTCTGATACCCCGTCTCCATCATCCTGACGTGAGGAATAAAATCCCCGGGCATATAAAAGCTTGCAAACTGTATACCGTAGCTGTACCCTTTGACCTTTTCAAACAGCGCCGCAGCAATCTGCTTTGTCGTATCCCCGTGCTCATCTCCCGGAAATGTTCTGTTAATATCAATATTGTCTACCGCCCAAAATCTTTTCCCCACATTCATTGAATATCGGTTTGCCGACGGAACAACAAGAATTTCATGGTTATGGGTAATAGCTCCGTGTGCCTCCAGTTTCTTGAGTGAATTTATAAGCAGCGAGCAGATATACAGCTGCTGCATTTCATTTCCGCGCATTGCCCCCACTATACAGGCAGACTTTTCTCCTCCACCGAAGCGGTAGCCCTCAATCTCAAAATCCTCTCTGTATAACCCTTTTAATGAATATAAAACTTCTTTTCTCAAATCTTTTCCTGCTTTCTTCCGCTGTATACACGGGCAATCAACGCCCCCTTATAGACAACCGGATGTTCTCTGAGTGAAAAAATAATACCGTCAGTCGGAGCTTCAATTCTCTGAACAACCTTTCCGGTAATCGGCTCAATAATATCGCCTATATGAGTTCCCACGCAAATAGTTCCCATTGAAGCAATCGCCGAGACAAAAATGCCGCTGTCCTCCGCAGATAAGAAGCTCACCTGCCCCTCTGTTGAAATAATAGGATTCCTTACCTCTGACGGTTTATCATCCCATATATCAAGCTGTATCATAAGATTAAATATACCGTCCAGAAGCTGCATACAGTAATCATTGTTAATTCTGTGTCCGACTCCCATCTCAGCGACCAGCGTCGGAACCCCCATGTTATTAAGACTGTATGCAAGCGTAGCTTCCAGCACAGTCTTAGACGAATATATCCACACAAAATCAGCATTTAACGCCTTTGCGTACGGAAGCAGCCTGTCCTTATTTTCCTCAGTCATTCTAAGCTGAGGCATCTCTTTCAAAAAAATATTGCTTGAGTGAATATCAAGACAGAAATCACTCCCTATAATGTTGTCGACAATCCCCGCAGCCACGTATTCCGCAACGGCGCCGTTGTTGTCCCCCGGAAATACTCTGTTCATATCCAGATCAAACATAGGTATCCCCCTCGAGCCCATATCAAGCCCGAGAGGATTTACGTCGGGATAAATATCAACAATTCCCTTCAGCTTTTCTGGGTGCTGCAAAATCCTCCTTATAATCTCATAACACACATACTGCCCGTCAAGCTCGTCGCCATGCGTTCCGGTTACTATCGAAATTCTCTTTTCCCTTCCCGTCACATTTTCCGGCTCAAGCCTGTTCTTCTTTATCACAAGTCTCTCATGCACAGGCAAATCTATAGAAACTACTTCTTCAATCATCTGTTTTCTCCATTCCGGCCTCTTTTTTAATCGTCAAGTCCCACAGCGTCCAGCTTATCTCCGATTTTTTTAATCTTCAGATGAGAGAGCGCATTATCCGTCTCATACACAAGATTTTCGGAATAAATCTTAACGCCCGGATATAAAACCTTATCAACATTTACATCCGCTGCCGCACCATCCTTTATCAAATCAAACAGCATGTGATTCTCATTCTGATATTTAGTACGCTCTGAATTTTTTATAATCTTTGACTGGAGAACTTTGGCATAATTA
>CASFUI010000165.1 GCA_949297565.1 uncultured Eubacteriales bacterium | reverse complement strand
GGGATGCGGCGTCAATGTCAGGGTTGCGCAGCAGCTTGGAGCCAATCAGAAGGAAGAAGTAAAAAAGACGGTTCACACCGCATTTTTACTGTGTCTGATTATAGGTATTATAGTCAGCGCGGTGTGTATATCGTGTGCAGAAATCCTGCTGTCGCTTCTCAATACAAAGCCGGATTTAATCGCAGGAGCGGTGCTTTATTTCCGTATTTACGCACTGGGAATGCCGGCGATGGCAGTTTACAATTTCGGCAATGCGGTTATGAGCGCCGGAGGCGACACAAAGCGCCCGCTTTTATATCTGTGTGTTGCAGGGATAATTAATGTATGTCTTAATTTATTTTTTGTTATTGTCTGCAATATGGCGGAGGACGGAGTGGCGCTGGCAAGTATTATCGCGCAGTATATTTCCGCGGCTCTTATTATGATTAATCTTTTAAGAAGAAAAGACAGCTGCCGTGTAAGGATATCAGAGCTTATGATATACAGACAGGCGGCAAAGTTTATTCTTGTGCTGGGCATTCCAGCTGGCATACAGAATGCTATATTTGCGGTTGCCAACCTTTTTATACAGACGGGAGTAAATTCCTTCGATTCAGTTATGGTATCGGGAAATTCTGCTGCTGCAAATGCGGATACTCTCATTTATAATGTGATGTCTGCTTTTTATACAGCATGTTCAAGCTTTATGGGGCAGAACATGGGAGCAGGGAACAAAAAGCGGATGTTTAAGAGCTATATTATAAGTCTTACATATGCGTTTGCTGCGGGAGCGGTGCTCGGAACGCTTCTCCTTGTGCTGGGCAGGCAGTTTTTATCTCTGTTTACCAATGAGGAGGCTGTCATAGCCGCGGGGATGCAGAGAATTAAGATAATGGGATTTTCATATGCCGTCTCGGCATTTATGGATGCTGCGATTGCCGCGTCAAGAGGAATAGGAAAGAGTGTAATTCCGACAATTATAGTGATTATGGGCTCATGTGTCTTCAGAGTTGTATGGGTTTATACAGTGTTTGCTTATTTTCACACAATTCCGTCATTATATCTTCTGTATGTGTTTTCGTGGATAATTACAGCGGCGGCGGAGATAGCCTACTTTGCTTACAGTTTTGGCCGTATGAAGCTGAATACAAGCAGAATAGCAATTTGATATTGCGTAGGGATAATAAATGTGATATTTCATATAATAAAGACAGTGAGTGGCTATAAAGGCGTAAATCCGACTGAGCAACAGCCCTTGCTGTCTTTTTTGAATTTTTTCGGAAAACAGATGTTTTGACGGGCAGATTACAGTTTTCTGTAATTAAAAATAAACAAAGTTTGAAAGGAAATTCGTAATGAAAAATAAATATTTAAAAATAAAAAATGATTACAGGTGTCCGTTCATAATGACAAATGACCTGATTGGAGGAAAGTGGAAGCTGCGTATAATATGGCACATAATTAAAGGCCATAACAGATTTTCGATGCTTCAGAAGTGTATATGCGATATTACTCCTAAGGTGCTGATGTCTCAGCTCAAAGAACTTGAGGCAAGCGGGCTTATAAACAGAAGAGTGGTAAAAGAAAAACCGCCGAAAATTGTTGTGTATGAGGTGAATCCGGAGCATGGCGAGCTTGTGGAGCTTGTCTCTTCCATAAGTGATTTTGCTCACAGTTACAGCAGAAAGAACGGGATAAATATGTGTGGTGAAGATTTGATGCGGGGGAGAGCAATAACAGAGTTGTGAAATTTATAAAATATTGTGTATATAAATCATATTAACATTACAAAAAAGTAAGTTATGGACACCTGAAATAATTCTGATATATAATCGTCGATGTCAGCCGAAGAGCTCTTTTTTTTAATGTATGAGTTAGCGATAACTAACAAAAGTAAGAAGGCTGAACAAAAACGTGCGCGGAAATGAGGAATTATATGTTTAAAAAGTATAAGACGGAATTTATTCTGGGGGCAGTGCTTGCGGTTATATCGGTTTTTTCACTGTTTGTAGGCGTTATAGACGTAAATCCGTTTAAGCTTATTACAGGTGATGCCGAGGCTCTCAGGATTTTTGTGATTTCAAGGCTTCCCAGACTGTTGGCAATAATCTGTACCGGTATAGGAATGAGCGTTGCGGGACTTATAATGCAGCAGCTTTGCATGAACAAGTTCGTGTCGCCGACAACAGGGGCAACAATCTCGTCGGCACAGTTCGGAATACTCATAGCGCTTCTGTTTATGCCTGATTCGACGATTTGGGGGCGCGCGGTATTTTCATTTATATTTGCTGTGCTCGGAACGTGGATATTTGTGTGGTTTATCCAGAAGGTCCGTTATAAGGATGTAGTAATGGTGCCGCTTGTGGGAATAATGTTCGGAAATGTTATAGGCGGAATAACTAATTTTCTAGCCTACAAGTATGAGATGACGCAGGCACTTTCAACATGGCTTGTGGGACATTTTTCTCTGGTTTTAAAGGGGCGTTACGAGATTGTATACATGGTGGTGCCGCTGGTAATTCTGGCGTTTATATTCGCAAATCATTTTAATATAGTCGGAATGGGAAAGGATTTTTCAAAAAATCTTGGAGTGCCATACAATTTAATTCTTTTTTCGGGACTGACGATTGCGGCAATGATTACTGCTTCTGTCGTGGTTGTGGTCGGCTCCATATCATACATAGGACTCATTGTTCCAAATATTGTTTCGATGTTTAAGGGTGATAAAATCCGGGGAACACTTGTTGATACGGCGCTTTTCGGAGCCATTTTTGTTCTGGTGTGCGATATAATCGGACGAACAGTAATTATGCCGTATGAACTTCCGATTGAGCTTATAGTAGGAATACTCGGAAGCGTAATATTTATAGGAATGCTTCTGTACAGATTAAAGTACGGAAGAAAAGCCGTAAGAATGTCAGAGCTTTTAAAGGAACATTTCGGTATCAAGAAAGCGGCTGAGGCAGATTAATTTTTGGCGCCGCGGAAAGGAAAAATAGTGAGTAAGACTGCATATATGAATAAGGCGGCGTACAGAGCCAATGTAATAAAGCTTGCAGCGCTTGCCGTGCTTGTGCTTGCGGTTATGGCAGCGTTTATGTTTACAGGTGTAAGATTTCACAATGAAAGGCTGTTGCGCTATGCAATGAAGCTTAGAATACCCAAAATAACAGCAATGACTGTTACGGCATTTGCGATAGGCGGAGCGACAATAGTGTTTCAATCCATAATAAATAACACAATAGTAACGCCGTGTCTTTTGGGAATGAATTCGCTTTATACGCTGATACATACTGCCGTTGTGTTTTTTCTGGGCTCCGGCAGCATACTTGCAAGAAATGCAAATATAAGTTTTTTTACGGATTTAGTTCTTATGGGAATTGTGGCAACCGTTGTTTACAGTTGGCTTTTTAAAATGACAAAACATAATGTACTTTATGTCCTGCTTGTCGGAACGGTTATGACCTCGCTGTTTTCAAGCATACAGAGCACATTGACAAGGGTTATGGACCCGAATGAATACGACACGCTTCTCACCTCGCTTGTTGCCAGTTTCAGCAATATCAACTCGGAGATAATAATATTTTCGATTGCCGTGCTTGCCATAATTGTTATTGTGTTCAGAAAAGAGCTTGCGCTGCTTGATGTGCTGACGCTGGGAAAGGCTCAGGCGATTAATCTTGGTGTTGATTATGACAGATGTATAAGAAGACTTCTGCTTGCCGTGACACTGTGTATTGCGGTAGCGACGGCAATGGTCGGACCTGTTTCGTTTCTGGGGCTTATCATAGCAAATATATCGAGACAGCTTTTAAAGACATACAGACATTCACAGCTTATTCTGGGCTCTGCGCTGATCGGAGTTGTGGCGTTAACAGGAGGACAGTTTTTAGTAGAGAGGATATTTGTATACTCCGTGCCTGTGAGTGTATTTATAACGGTTGCGGGAGGAATTTATTTTCTGTATCTTCTGCTAGCCGGAAAGCGGGCGTAGAAAAGGAGGCAATTATGCAGATAGAAAAATTAGTAAAAAAATATGGCGGAAAACCCGTTGTAAATGAAATAACATTTGAAATTCCAAAGGGAAAGGTAACCTCTCTCATAGGTCCAAACGGCGCGGGAAAATCAACTGTAATGAGTATTATCTCGCGGCTTATAGCAGGGGATGAGGGAGTCGTCTCCTTCAACGGCAGGAAGCTTGAAAAATGGAACAGCAAAGAGCTCTCAAAGCACCTTGCAATTCTTACGCAGAGCAATAATGTACAGATGAAGCTAACCGTTGAGGAGCTGGTGTCTTTCGGAAGATTTCCTCACTCCGGAGGCAGGCTTAATGAAAATGACAAAAAGATTATAGACAATGCGATAGCTTACATGGAGCTTGACAGCTTCAGGGAGAGATTTATAGATGAGCTGTCGGGCGGACAGCGGCAGAGAGCT
>CASFUI010000164.1 GCA_949297565.1 uncultured Eubacteriales bacterium | reverse complement strand
TAAAATCCTGTGACATTACAACAAGTGTCTCATATATCGAGCTGTCGCCGTGCGGATGATATTTACCCATAGCATCGCCGACAATACGCGCCGATTTACGATGCGGCTTGTCATAATTAAGTCCGAGCTGATCCATCGCATACAGAACTCTGCGCTGAACCGGCTTTAATCCGTCGCGCACATCCGGCAGCGCCCTCGCTGTAATTACGCTCATGGAATAGTCGATATAAGACTTCTGCATAAGCTCGGAATACTCAGTCTTTACAATATTTTCTGACATTACAAATCCTTTCTGTTTCAGGCGTCAATCTCCGCCTCATTTGCATGTGTATATATAAACTGGCGCCTCGGCAGAACATCACTGCCCATAAGCATTGACGTTACCTCTGCCGCCATTCTGGCGTCCTCAATCTCAACCTGCTTTAAAATTCTCGTCTCCGGATTAAGCGTTGTCTCCCAGAGCTGCTCAGGATCCATCTCTCCAAGTCCTTTATACCGCTGAAGTGTAAATGAACCGCTTGCGTGCTCTTTTCTGTATTTCTCAAGCGCTTTATCATCGTATAAATACTGAATTGATTTTCCTGCGTTCTCCTTTTTTCCGCCTTTGGAGCTTTTGCTTTCTTTTCCTTCTCTTTCGGACTTTTTGAGCTCTGCCCTGTAAAGAGGAGGCGTCGCTATATATACATGTCCCTGATTAATCAGTTCAGGCATAAATCGGTAGAAAAACGTAAGCAGAAGAGTATCGATATGTGCTCCGTCAACATCGGCATCTGTCATAATAATAATTTTGTCATATCGGAGTTTGCTTATATCAAAATCATTTCCGTACCCTTCCAGGAAGCCGCAGCCGAAAGAATTAATCATAGTCTTAATCTCAGCATTCGCAAGCACTTTATCTATTGAAGCCTTCTCAACATTTAAAATCTTTCCTCGGATAGGAAGTATCGCCTGTATCCTTCTGTTTCTTGCGGTCTTTGCAGACCCTCCGGCAGAATCGCCCTCCACGATAAATACCTCACACTCCGCAGGATTCCTGCTCTCACAGTTAGCGAGCTTTCCGTTGCTGTCTATCGAAAATTTAGGCTTTGTGAGAAGATTGGTTTTTGCCTTTTCCTCAGCCTTTCTTATCTTTGCCGATTTCTCTGCGCAGGCGATAACAGCCTTAAGCGCGTCAAGATTTCTGTCGAAATATAGCTGTACCTCATCATTTGTGACAGAACTTACAACAGTTCCCGCATCAGGATTGTCAAGCTTTGTCTTTGTCTGCCCCTCAAATCTGGGATCAGGGTGCTTAACAGCGACAACCGCAGTCATTCCGTTTCTTACATCAAAACCTGTAAAATTGGCGTCCTTATCCTTTAAAATGCCAAGCTCACGAGCATACTGATTAATTATCATTGTAAACTTTGTTTTAAATGCTGTGATGTGCGTTCCGCCCTCCTGAGTGTAAATATTATTGCAGAAACCCAGAATATTTTCCTCAAACTCGTTTACATACTGGAAAGCAGCCTCAACCTCTATACCGTCCTGACTCTTTTTAAAATAGACAATATCACATACCGTCTCTTTTCCCTCGTTCAAATCCCTTACATAAGCCTTAATTCCGTCAGGCTCATGAAATACCTTCTTTTCTTCGCAGCCCTCTCTCCTGTCCTCAAAATAAATTGTGAGGCCTGGATTCAGGTACGCTGTCTCATGAAGCCTGCTCTTTATCGACTCCGCCTTAAATCTCGTCTTTTCAAATATCTCGTCATCGGGCAGAAATGTTACTGTTGTTCCTGTATCGTTTTTTCTGCATGTGCCCACCTGTTTCAACGGTGCAACAGCCTTCCCGCGCTCGTATCTCTGCCAGTGAACACCTCCGTCAACACGGATTTCCACCTCAAGCCACTTTGACAGAGCGTTTACCACGGAAGCCCCTACTCCGTGCAGACCTCCTGAAATCTTATACCCTCCGTCACCGAACTTTCCACCTGCGTGAAGAATAGTAAACACAACCTCAACCGCCGGTATTCCCGCTTTTGGATGTATTCCTATCGGAATACCGCGGCCGTTGTCCTTTATCGTAGCTGTCCCGTCATCATTTAAAGTTACATGTATTTCGCTGCAGCAGCCTGCCAGATGTTCGTCAACAGCGTTGTCAGCAATTTCATATATTAAATGGTTAAGTCCCTTTGTCCCCACGCTTCCGATATACATACCGGGGCGTTTGCGAACAGCCTCCAGCCCCTCAAGAATTGAAATACTGGACGCATCGTATTTCTGATTTGCCATTATTAAAGTCTGCTCCCTTCAAGTTTAATTCAAATAACTGTTGTAAATCTCCTCAAATTTTACACTTATTGTACCCACAGATGATGTTTTTATTTTATTCCACTTCTTACTGTTGAATTCGACAAACTGCTTTGCCTCAAACGGCTCAAATTCCTGATTAAAAGCCTCAAGCATGCGCCTTTCCAGAATAGCCGTTCTGTTTGCCTCTGTCTTTGATTTGTCGTTATCGCTGCTGCACTTTATAATATAATACTTTCCGCCTGCCTCTATTATCCCGCTGACCTCACCGCTCGCAAGATTGTAGGCAGCCTCCTCGAAGCTTTCGTCAAGTTCGCCCCTGCGGCACTCCCGCTCATACTCATCGGGATTATAGTCCCTTGCAACCACATAAAAAATCTCGTTATTATCGAGGCGCTTCTTAGCCGCCTCAATGTCTTCCATTGTATCGGCACAGATGTATTGAATTGTAATGACACGAGCCTCATCATAGCTGACTTCAATATCCATGCTTTCAGTCATATCGTTATAGAGAGTCTGAGCCACCGCAAATCTGGTGAACATATTTACGAGCTTTTCCTTTGTAACATTCAGCTCTTTAATCTGAGCCTCCGTAAGAGAGCTGTAATATTCGTCCGCGGCATCCTCCACGGCATCGCGCTGGCTTCTGGAAAGCACGACACCATTTTTATCAGCCATAACATTCATGCAGTAAACTCGCTCAAGCTTGGTTTTCACCTGATCCTTAACAAAATCGTCAAATGATACATCGCCGATACTCTGCTGCCAGATATCACTTCCAAATAACGCC
>CASFUI010000163.1 GCA_949297565.1 uncultured Eubacteriales bacterium | reverse complement strand
CAGGAATGGCTGTTATTATGTTAATTTCCATAATACTGGCAATAATTGCTGTATGTAAGGCATCATCGATGAAAAAAAAGTACAGACAGTTTATGAAGGATTCAGATGGAAATTCAATAGAAGAGCTAATTAAAAATAATCTTGAGGATTTGGATGAAATTAAAAAAGTAAGTGAACAGAATTCTGAGAATATAGAAAATATATACGAAAAACTGGAATACACATTTCAAAAAGTCGGCATAAGGAAATACGATGCTTTTCATGAGATGGGAGGTAAACTGAGCTTTGCGCTGTGTATGCTCGACAAGCAGAACAATGGTTATGTTATAAATGTAATACACAGCAACAACGGCTGTTTTGCTTATATTAAAGAAATAGTTGAAGGTCAGTCGTATATTGAACTTGGCGAGGAAGAACAGAAGGCGGTTGACGAGGCTGTGGCTGGAAGAACAGGAGATGCGCAGCTTGGCAAAAAGGTAAATGAAATGCTTGAAAATAGTGGAAAAACCAAGTAAAATAATTCATAATAATAAAATTAATTACCCCGCAGCATGCTGCGGGGTATGAAAATTAAATGCGCGGCGGTCTATGGTGAACGGGATGCCGTGCGGAAATGAGGAGAAATGTTAGATTTAAAATTTGTCAGAGAAAATCCGGAAATAGTTAAACAAAATATTAGAAATAAGTTTCAGGACAGAAAGCTTCCTCTTGTAGATGAGGTTATAGAATTAGATGCAAAGGCCAGAGCTGTAAAGACAGAGGCTGATGAGCTGCGTGCAAACAGAAACAGGCTTTCCAAGCAAATAGGCGCTCTCATGGGACAGGGCAGGAAAGATGAAGCGGAGGCTGTAAAAGCACAGGTAAATGCCGACGCTGACAGATTAAAGGAATTAGAGGCACAGGAGAGCGAGCTTAATTCAAAGGTTACGGAAATCATGATGACAATTCCTAATATTATTGATGAGAGTGTTCCTATCGGAAAGGATGACAGTGAAAATGTCGAACTTGAGAAGTTCGGAGAGCCTGTTGTACCGGATTTTGAAATACCTTATCATACAGATATTATGGCAAAGTTTAACGGTATAGACCTTGATGCAGCAGGAAAAGTTGCGGGAAACGGATTTTATTATCTTATGGGTGATATTGCAAGGCTTCATTCTGCCGTAATTTCATATGCAAGAGATTTTATGATTGACAGAGGATTTACTTACTGTATTCCGCCGTTTATGATAAGAAGCAATGTAGTTACAGGAGTTATGAGCTTCGATGAGATGGACGCCATGATGTATAAGATTGAGGGTGAGGATCTTTATCTCATAGGAACAAGCGAGCACTCAATGATTGGTAAGTTTATTGATACTATCACGCCTGAGTCAGAGCTTCCAAAGACTCTTACAAGCTACTCTCCTTGTTTCAGAAAAGAGAAGGGTGCTCACGGAATTGAGGAGAGGGGTGTATATAGAATTCACCAGTTTGAAAAGCAGGAGATGATAGTTGTCTGCAAGCCTGAGGAAAGTAAAATGTGGTTTGACAAGCTGTGGAAGAATACAGTTGATTTATTCAGAAGTCTGGATATTCCTGTGAGAACACTGGAGTGCTGCTCAGGTGACCTTGCTGACTTAAAGGTGAAGTCTGTTGATGTTGAAGCGTGGTCGCCTAGACAGAAGAAATATTTTGAAGTAGGGTCATGTTCAAATCTCGGTGACGCACAGGCAAGAAGACTTAAAATCAGAGTACAGGATGAGAACAAAAATAAATATTTTGCTCACACATTAAACAATACGGTTGTTGCGCCTCCTAGAATGTTAATAGCATTTCTTGAAAACAATTTACAGGCAGACGGAAGCGTTAGAATACCTGAGGCATTGAGACCATATATGGGAGGAAAGACTAAGCTAGGAGAATAGAATATAATTTTAAACCGCCGGCGGATAACATAAAATCTGACCGGCGGTTTTTCGAGTGGCTCAGTAAACTTTACCGATAATTGGTGCTTTGCTCATCTGTAACCTTTGATGTCTCATTGGGGTTGATAGAGGTTGTAAATATAATAAAAATATGCTAGAGTAATAAATATAAAGGAAAAGTGGGATTATCTGCTTTGCTTGGTATAAGTTTACAGAAAGCGGGGCGGTTTTATGAGACTGGTTGCTATTGATGATTTAGAGGGAAATGAAATACTTGCCGTTCCTGTATTATCTGCCAATGACCAGGTTTTAATACAGTCAGATACGGTATTGAGACAAGAATATATAGACAAGCTTAGAAGCTATGATGTCTATGGGGTATATGTTAAAGATGAGGTGTTTTTTGATGTGGAAGAGACACTCGAATCTTCAAGGGAAGTCGTAGAAAAAATACTTGACAGGCATATTTATAAGCACAGTGCGGAGCTTAGAAGAATAGGAGAACAGGCAGTTAAGATAATTGACAGCGTTATAGCACAGCCTGAGGTACTGAACTCTGTTACCGAAATACGAAATATAAGCACGGATATGTACTCTCATTGCATAAATGTATGCGTGCTTTCTACGATTTTAGCTCTGCGCCTTAAAATGAATGACCGTCAGGTAAGAAATGTTTCAATGGGCGCAATCCTTCATGATATAGGGCTTAAGTACATACAGGTGCCATATATTAATGTAGGAGTAGAGGATATGAGACCTGTTGATGCGCTTGAATATAAAAAGCACACGGTTTACGGGTACAGTTCGCTTCAGGAGGAGGAATGGCTGACAGAGGCGGCAAAGGAGATAATTTTACTGCATCATGAGCAGATTGACGGAAAAGGTTTTCCTTTCAGCCAGCAGGGAGAAAAGCTTAAATCAGAGGTGAAGATAGTCTCTCTTTGTGATGATTACGACAGTTTAATAAGCGGTATAGGCAATAAAAAAATAAAAGTATACCAGGCAATAGAATAT
>CASFUI010000162.1 GCA_949297565.1 uncultured Eubacteriales bacterium | reverse complement strand
CGTATACCCTTGTCGTCCTCTATAAGTAATATGTTGTACATACAATCACCCAATATAAATATATACCAATGATTTGGAGATAATCTGAAGATACAAAATAATTTTACAATTATTTATTGCTTTTTTCAATAGCTACAGATTATATCCATATATTGCTTTTATAATATGGAATAAAGAGGTGATAAGCGTGAAGCGAGTGTTGAGCCTTGTTTTGGCTTTTATTATATTGCTGTCTTGCTTATACGGCTGCACCGGCGAAAATGCCGAGGAGCAGAAAAGCGGCGAACAGCTTACATATTATATATACAAAAACAGCTACTATTCCTTATATGACCTTATTGACAAATACAATAACTACTGCAAAAGAAACCGCAAGCAAGAGAATATGATAGAAATTACAGAGTTTGCCACAGAGGACGAGATGTACACCAAGATGTCAACGGAAATTATGTCGGGGACGGGTCCGGATATATTTTCTCTCGACCAGAATATACCGTATGAAAAACTGTTTAAAAGCAATATCTTTGCCGATGTAAATAAAATCTGCGAGCAGGACAGCAGTAAGAATAAAATAGATTTTTCAAAATACAACAGTGCGATTATGGACGCAGGGGTGATTGACGGCAAAAGGTATGTTGTTCCGCTTTTTTACGGAGTAAATACGATGACCGGCAACAAAGAGTTGCTGGAAAAATATAATCTGCCTGATAAACAAGGTTACAGCCTGACGTATAAAAATATAGAGAGAGACTTCAAAAATTTTTTTGAGAAGCGGGATGACGAATATTTTACGGAATATTCCGAGGATGTTTCTTATTATGGCAGCAACTATGATGCATTGTTAAAAAATTTGATAGATGATTATATTGACTACGAAAATAAGACCGTTATGTTTGATTCCGACGAATTTAGGAATGCGCTTGATATGCTCGAAAAAATCCGAAAATGTTCAGGTCCTTTGTGGGAGGAAATTACTTGGAATTCAGCCCACTATAACACTATGCTTTTTTCGTCGGGACTCGATGATATGATAAGCATAGCGAGAAACCAGACCGGTAACGAGGTGATAATGAAGGGCTTTACAAAGGACGAAAGCGAAATACCTGCATATGTTCAGATAGGCGTTGCGTTTAACCAAAACAGCAAAAAGTACGATAAAATTCTCGATTTTTTGAAATACTGCCTCAGCGAGGACACGCAGGAGCGTATGTGCGGTATCAAGGGGAATGACTTAGGCTCAAGCTCGCACCCGGTGCTTAACAGCGCTTTTGAAAAATCAATTGTCAAGGCGGCAGATACGGAAAACATTATGGAAGAGGTTATGGGAGTAGATACGGAATTTATGCAGGCTTATATAAAAATATGCAGAAGCATAAACAGCTGCTCCCTGTTTAACAACAGCCAACCTTACCGCGGCAGCTATTATTTTAACAGCGTTGCAGGGGAAATTATAGAAGATTATAAAAGCGGGGAGCTGTCAAAGGATAAATTTATCAGAAACCTTACCTCTGCCACGCAGATTTATTTATATGAATAGGTGAGAGTATGAAATATAAAACAAGAACCCGTATTGCAGCGGCGTTATTCATTTTGCCGTCCTTTTTGGGTATTTTGATATTCTATATAATCCCATACATAATCTGCTTTTTAAACAGTATGTACTCGGGAGGAGATTTTACGGGAGTTGCGAATTACGCGGAATTATTAGAAAACAACGCTTTTTGGTTGGCAATGAAAAACACTGCAGTATTTATGGGAGTGGGAATTACCCTGCTGCTTGTAATATCATTTTTGCTTGCGCTTTTTTTAAACTCTTTCAGGAAAATTTCGGCTTTTTTCAGAAGCGCCCTGCTTATTCCGGTAATTGTGCCGTCCGCGTCGCTGATATGCGTGTGGCAGCTGTTTTTTGAAGATAACGGAGTGATAAACGGAATACTTAATTCCTTGGGAATGGATTCGGTAAAGTTTTTCAGCGGCGGATTTTCGGTGGTTATGATTATATTTATTTATATATGGAAGAACTGCGGTTTTTGCGTTATCCTGTTTACCGCAGGGCTTGCCAACATTCCCGAACAATATTACGAGAGCGCAAGGCTTGACGGAGCGTCAAAGTTGAAAACAGTAACAAGAATCTCTATGCCGCTCATTACTCCCACAGCGTTTTTTGCCTTTTTGATGGCGGTGATATAT
>CASFUI010000161.1 GCA_949297565.1 uncultured Eubacteriales bacterium | reverse complement strand
TTCTTATATCGTCTATCTTGTATTACAGGGTGTCGGCGACGGATGCCAGCCTCTTATCAGTGATTATTACGGAAAAGGAGACATCGCTTCACTCAGGAAAGCAAAGAGAATGGCTTACATTACCGCTGAAATTATTGCGTCAATATGTTTTTTGCTTTTATATTTCACAAGAGACTATATTGGAAAGCTGTTTGGAGCCTCTGACGCAGTATGCGAAATGGTTTCAAAAAATCTGCCGGTAATTTTGATAGGCTTTTTATTTCTGGCATATGCCCGTGTTACAACTTCATCATTTTATGCAACCCAGCAAGCCGTAAAATCCACAGTACTTGTATATTCGGAAATTATATTCTTGCTTATACTGCTGTTTATATTCCCGGCGTTTTTCGGTGAGCCGTCTATATGGTGGTGCATGAGCGCAGCTCAGATTATGGCTATGCTTCTCGCTGCGGCTCTCAATTTAATTAAGAGAAAAAATTATTAATCAATACCTGTTACTCTTTATTCCCAAGCTTTTCAACCTCTTCTTTCAGTATGCTGTTGTCCGGAGCCGTCTCCCTCCGGACAAAAACTTCTGCTGCTTTTTCCAGAATACTTTACTATAATCAATTCCACAGCCATTTTTTCGTTTAGTCTTCCTGTCTTTACGGCTTCCTCCGCCTCGGCGCAGTCAACAAGCGCCTCCTCAAGCTGCGACGTCTTGAAATTTTTTGCCTGTGACACATATTTTCCCACAATAAAAGGCGCAACTCCCATTATCCTTGCGATTTCACCGCTGCTCTTACCTGCCGCAAGTTCCTCCTTAACCTGAAGTATTCCGTTGAACTGTCTCACAATCAGATACAAAATACGCATCGGAGGCTCCTTGAGCGTCAGCAAATCATAATAAAGCGACAATGCCTGCTGCTGTTTTTTAGACGCGATAGCTGCAATCATATCAAAAATCCTGCTGACCGTCTGCGTCGTACATACCGCCTCTACATCTACTGCCGTGACTTCCTGTCTGTCGGCGCAGTAGCTTATAAGCTTATCAAGCTCCCCCTTAATCAAATCCATTGACGCCCCTGTCTTATTTAACAGCAAATCAGCCGCATCTTTACTGATAACCTTCCCCTCCGCCTTCAGAAGTCCGACAATCCATTTTTCAAGCACGCTTGTCGTCTGAGGCTTCATCTCCGTGGCATACCCGACCTCATTCACAGCCTTAAATACCTTGTTTCTCTTATCTACTTCATTTTCCACAAAGACAATAATAAGATAATCCGGAATATTTCTTATGTAATCCGCAAGCTGTTCGTTGGAACTCTTAAAAAATCCGCTGTCCTGTATCACTATAAGACGGCGCTCGGCAAAAAACGGAAGTGTGTTTCCCATATCAATAATATCCCTAACTGAGAGCTTTTCGCCCTCATAATAGGTATAATTCATAGTATCATCGCCTGCAATCGCAGCCTTCAGCTTATCCCTGTACTGTTTTTTAAGATACGGCTCATCACCGTAAATCAGATAAACATTCTTATACTCATCAGATTTTATATGCTCGTTAATTATCTTCATTTTCAATTCTCCAATACATAGCACGGCTGACGCTATTATACCATAGTTTTATACTCCTTTACAATGTGGCTTTCACGTCTCCAGCATGGTCATGATATAAAAATCATCTCCTTTGAGCCTAAGCTTTATCTGACCGCATTTTGATGTGACATAAATATCGCTTCCGTATTTTTTCAGACGCTCTATCGTAATCTCAGCCGGATGACCGTACATATTGTCAATCCCGCATGATATTAATGAAACCCGTGGATTTATTTTTTGGAGAAGCGCCTCGCTTCCCGAAGCAGCAGAGCCGTGATGCCCGGCTTTAAGAACGGATATTCTCCACAATAGCCCGCTGACTTCCTCGTTCTCAAGAAACGCTTTCTCCGCCTTTTCCTCAGCGTCGCCCGTCATCAGCATTTTAAAACCGCCGTAGCTGAGAAGATATACTGCCGAATAATCATTTGAATCAGAATACTGATAATTTTTTTGAGGATGAATGCACTCGACAGAGAATTTTTCTTTGCAGCCGGATTTTGTTTCACTACCTTTTACAGATACAACCGTCATACCGGCATATGCATATCTTACCTCTATTCCATGCCTCTCTGCCTCACTCACAAGTTCCGTGTACGCTTTGTCATTTTCGGTGTTTTTTATCTGCGGAAGTATAAGTCTGTGTATCCTGAAGGTATCATCCTGCATATTTATAAGCTCCTGTACTCCGTTTATATGGTCCGCATCAGAATGGCTCACAAAAACACAGTCAATATCTGTTATTCCGTTACTCCTCAGCACCGGGAAAATCCTTTTCTCCCCAACATTTTTTATATCCGAACTACCTCCGTCAAATAAAAAAGTCTCCCCTGTTACGGTACGGACGAGTATGCTGTCGCCCTGACCAACGTCTATCATATCCACAGATAAATCAAACTCCGGTCTTATATTCAAAAAAACACAGGAAAACAGAATACCGGCACAAAAAATGCTTTTAATTTTAGCATTCAGTTTTTTTATTTTTAAAACGGTAAATATAAAAGTCATAATAATACAGTAAAAAACAACGCACTGCATAAATGACGGCCTTCCCGGTACAACGCGGCTTTGCGGAAAGCTTTGAACAGTAACGCACAAAAAGGAATAAAATTTTAAAATATAATGAACTGTTCCCACCAGAAAAACACCTGCGTGAACTGATATTAAAGACAGTACTCCGGCAGCTGCCGCACACAGCATAAGAAGCGACATCAGAGGGATAACAAGCATATTAAGCAGTGCCGCGTATACAGGCAGTTCAAAGTAATGATATAGTATAACGGGCATAGTAAAAATACTTACCCCAATGCTTCCCACCGCTGATAAAGCCAATCTGTTTTTCCTTAATCGCGACGGAAGGATTCTCTCCATAGCCGGACACAGCATCGCCATTCCGAGAATTGCGCCGAAGGAAAGCTGAAAACCGGCATTGTAAATGACATATATATTTTCAAAGCATACGAGCAGGGCTGCTGCCGCCAGAGCCGACAGCGTATCATAGCTTCTTCCCAGCAGCTCGGCTCCCATTTTTATAATATACATTATAACGGCTCTCTTTGCGGACACCGCATTGCCGGTCATAATACAGTACAGCGCAAGCATTGACGCGCATAGCGCAAAAGCCGGGAAAAAACCTATGCCCGCTCTCCTCATCATTGTATACATAAGTGATGCCAAAAATGAAATATGTAAACCGCTGATTGCAAGTATATGCGCAATTCCGTTTTTCTGATACAGCTCATATGTATCATCTGAGAGTGTACTCTTATCTCCCAGAAGCACGGCTCTTAAAACCTCACAGGTTTCCTCGCCGGCAATTTTCTCATACTGTCTGTCAACCGCAGCGCGAAGCTTCGAAGCAAAGCGCTCCACACTGTTATTCGTGCCTGTAACCTGTATTTTTTCTGCCGACAGCCTGTAAGCAATTCCTATTGAGCGGTAATAGACGGCCGCGTCAAATCCGCCGTCATTTCTTGCGCGCTCAAACTTTCTCAAAGTTCCGCAAATTTTTACGCGAGCTCCCTCATATATATGCTCCTCCGTCATCTCATTGTCCGCATACACGAGTACATTTTCATGTGAGCTTCCGTTTTCTGTCTCAACTATACAGTCAGAAAGCATATAGCTCATTCCGTAGTCCGTCTCAGATGCCCTTGCGACAACGCCGGTTACGCTTGCAGATATTTTATTATATTCGTCAACAGTTGGATTTATCTGTGTAGGCGCCGACTTTACAGCGGCATAGATACAAAAAATGCAAAAGAATGTTACATACAGAACAAACAGACGATATTCAAAAAAAGTTTTTATTTTACAAAATTTAAAGTTTTTTATAACGTAAAAATCATTAAATCCCCGCGCCGATATTGCTGCTGTGATAATGACAGCAGCAACAAGGCACCAGTATTGCCTGCCGGCTATGCCCAAATCTGACAGGATAAAAAGCACTGCCAGCCATACTAATGGTCTTTTTATGACCCTATCACCTCACTGTTAAATTGAAAAGTATTCTCAAGACTTATGCTCTCCCGGAAGTTCTTTGTGGAATCACCGTTTACCATAATCCTGACACCGTCAATATTTCCTAGACTGCACAGAGAATTTACAATAGAATAAATCGGCAGCTCGCTTGTCACATTAACCATTTCCGTTAAGAAGACAGAACTCAGATTCACATAACATATATTATCGCTGACCGATATACTCAGAAGCTTTAAATCAGACGGAAGAGTCATATTCATTGATGAATCTGAAGGTCCCTTGATAAGCTGTTCAACCACAATTTTTTCAAGCGATGTACTCTTGCTGTACGCAACCGTTTCTGTTTTTTTGACCAGCTTGTCGCCAAGCTTATTTGAGAAATAAAGATTTACCCTGCGCCACTCTACATTTCCGAATGATGCATTTGAGTCATCAATAAAGTCCTCGCTTGACATAAGCCCTATATACGAGCCGTTACTGTACTTTGCCTGTGCGTCATCTACATAAAACTGCACATAACTGATTTCCTGAAGCTGTGTGAGCATTTTTACTACACCTGCTCTCAGAAACAGCTCGTCCAAATCAGACATATCGCTATATTCTCTGCTGAAATATACATTTATTGTGTTGGAATTAATCTCATATCTGTCAACAGCCACATCCGACGGAAGCAATATCTGCGTATCCTTATCCTTAGGCTTTTTAATCATCTGAGAAAGCAGCTCACCTGCAAGCTCATAGGTATCCTGATTGTCAGAACGGTATGAAGAAGTAATAAGCTTGTTTGAAGTGCTGTTTTTATAATAAATATTATAGGATGCCCCATTCTCTTCAGATGAACATCCGCTCATCAGTATTATACAAGGACATGCCACAGCACAGGCAAGCAATACACATATAATTTTTTTGAAAAAACTAATAAAAGCTTTCACTTTTCCCCTCCGTTTAATTTCAGCCCTAGCCAACATAATTCAGCGGTATACGCACTGTAAATGTAGTGCCTGTTCCCTCCTCGCTGTGAAGCTTAATTGTTCCGTGATGAAGCAGAACAATTCTCTGCACAATCGCAAGTCCCAGACCTGTTCCTCCTGTCTCTCTTGAACGCGCTTTATCTACACGGTAAAATCTGTCAAATACCAGGTCCTGACTATCCTCCGGTATACCGATGCCTGAATCCTCCACTCGCACATAAAAATACTGATAATCCGCATTTAAAGACACATGCACCCAGCCGTCGTTGACATTGTACTTTATCGCATTTTCCACAAGATTGGAGATCACCTGAGTAAATTTAACCTCGTCAACCTCCGCAACAACCGGACGGAAACTCTCAAACAGAAGTTCCACGTTCTTTTTCTGCGCTATCGGCTTAAGCCTTTTAAGCACTATCTCCATAAGCTCGTTGAGATTTACCGAGCTTACATTCATAACGGCAGCCGGCTTATCCATTTTAACCAGAGAAAGCAAATCTTCTATTATTTTACTCTCCCTGTCAATTTCATTTGTAATATCCTGCATAAACTCCCTGTACAATTCAACAGGAACATCCTCCTGAGTATTAAGAGAATCGGCAAGTATTTTAATTGAAGTAATCGGTGTCTTCAGCTCATGCGACACATTTGAGACAAACTCCTGACGCGTCTCGTCGAGTACGGTCGCCTTATCCATTATAGTATTGAAATTCTTTGCAAAACTTCTGAGCTCATCGCTTCCGCTCACGGGAATTCTTTTGTCCGTATGACCGTTTGCCACATCCTCCACTATCTTATAAGCTCTTTTGTACGGTCTGTTAATTCTTTTTTCAATAATGGCAAGCAAAACCATCACAACGGCAATAACGGCAATCATTACAGTGTAAATATTATCGCTTACTGTATTTTTATATGTCTCGTTAATTCCCTCATTAAGCACAAAGATACCGCATATACTGTTTTCAGCATTATAAATCGGTACAACAACCTCTATGCTTTTTTCTTCAGAATCATATTCGGACAGACTTTTTCCCGTTGTATAAGCATTGATAACATTTGAATTGATAATATTCTTTCCGTAATCCACCATATAAGAATCCGAAACTATCACAAAACGCTCATCTACAATTCTGATGCGCACGGAATTCATCGCAGAATACTTTTTCATATTATCGTAGATGCCGTCTCTGTCCGCGTCGGAAAGCGTTTCGTATGAAGAAAATTCCCCTGCCATAACAACGGCGCTTGTCTGCATCTGAGCAAGCTCATTTTCAATAAAATTCTTATTAAAAAAATAATACGAAAAACCGTCAATAATAAGCATTGCCGCGGTTACGATTAAAATTATACACACAAAAAGCCAGATTTTAAGACTTCTCATCTTTTCAAACGCTTTTTTTGCATGTTTTTTTATTTTTACAGAAAATTTTGTTTTTTCCATTTTCATTTCCCGATAATATTTATTTTCAGTAAACTTTTATTGTATTATAACAATTAAGTTCGCCTGCAAAACTGCTAATTCCAGCCCCGGCTTAAATATTGTAATAATACCCGACTCCCCAGCGGGTGTGAATATATTTAGGCTCGCTCGGATTGGACTCAATCTTCTCGCGCAGTCTTCTCACATGAACGTCAACAGTTCTTGCATCTCCCGGATAATCAGCTCCCCAGACCGTCTTTAACAGATTATCGCGGCTGTATACCTTTCCAGGATTTTTAACCATAAGCTCCAGAAGGTCAAATTCCTTACCTGTGAGATTAACCTCCCTGCCCGCTATATACAGACTTCGGCTGTCACAGTCAAGCTTCATCTCCCCTGCTGTTATTATTCCTGTTCTTGCCGGCTGAGTCTGACCTTTTGCGTTTCTTCTCAGGATTGCTTTCATTCTGGCCTTCACCTCGAGAATATTAAACGGCTTAGTCACATAATCATCTGCGCCATACTCAAGTCCCAAAATCTTGTCCATATCGTCCCCCTTAGCTGTGAGCATTATAACCGGAACACTAGAAAATTCCCTGATTTGCTGGCACACCTGCATACCGTCAAGCTTAGGAAGCATAATGTCAAGAAGAATTATATCATAATGATTGTTTCTCACATACTCAAGCGCCTCCTCGCCGTCATATGCGCATTCTACCTCCATTCCATCCTGCTCAAGACTGAACTTCAGCCCCTTGACAATCAGCTTTTCGTCATCTACAACAAGAACTCTGTTAGCCATTTTAGTCCTCCATTTTTACACCTGTATCAAATCTTTTATCTTCTCAAAAGCAGCCTCTTTTATTCCGCTAACCTTCATAATATCCTCGATACACTCAAATTTTCCTTTGGATGTTCTGTATCGTATAATATCGTCAGCCCTCGATTCTCCTATTCCCGGAAGCGTCATGAGCTCCTGTGCCGTAGCCCTGTTGATATTAATCTTCGCACCGGCTGAGGTCTGGGCGAAATCGCCATAATCACTTACATTCTCACCCTTGGACGGAACATAAATCTTTTGACCGTCCCCAACGGTCTCGACAAAATTAAGCGCCGATACATCGGCCTCCTCAGTGACGCCTCCGGCAAGCTCAATAATCTCAAAAACACGGCTCTCCCTGCTGCTTCTGTATACGCCGGGATTATTTACACATCCGCATATATATACGTAAATCAGCTCGTCCTGGTTTTCACTTTCCGAAATATTATCCGAAGAATACGCCTCTTCGTCTGAAGCATATGTCTCCTGTGCGTCGCTTAAGTCCTGCGCTTCATACTTTACGCTTTCTTTCCTGAGACCTGACTGAATAAGCTGTGAAATGCAGTACACAACGCCAAGCACCGCAATCACAGCCGCAGCCACCACATATTTCGTTCTGTAATCCCCCAAAAACTTGCCAACCGTCAATAATAACTTTTTTATAAAAACCATAGCACATCTCCTTAATTCCTGAAAGAATTAAGAACCCGTCAGTGTACATTTATATTTTACATAAATAAATTTAAGAATACAAGTGCAAATCCCTCCAAAATATAGTACAATAGTACAATATTACCATGTTAAATTTTGGGGAGGTTTATCTTGAAAACATTAAAACATAAAGGCACAAAAAAAGGCTTTCACTTTAGTCTGCTTGACAAAAACAGCGGCAGTGTTCCTTCCGGCAATATAACATTTATACTTGCATTCTGTATACCCGCGATGATTTTCACCGCGCTGTATTATCTGCGTGATATATTTCCGTTCGGCACAAACTGCTATCTGCGCTCCGATATGTATCATCAGTACGCGCCCTTTTTCTCTGAATTATGGAATAAGCTCAGAAACGGAGGCTCTCTTACCTACTCATGGG
>CASFUI010000160.1 GCA_949297565.1 uncultured Eubacteriales bacterium | reverse complement strand
TGACATAAGCCGCCAGTCAATATCTAAATGGGAGAATGGTTTATCAGAGCCATCGAAAAAGAATCTTGCGCAGCTTGCCAGAATTTTTGACTGTGAGCTGAAAGAGCTTATATACGGCACACAGGGATTAATTGAAAAAGATGGAATGATTGTTGTGGGAGTGGCAGTTTTGAATAACGATATAGACAGACTTAAGCAATTTTTTCAGGAAATGCCTTCGGATATTTATGACTGTTACAGAGTAAGCTTTGTTATTGCGTTAGATGATGCTGACACATGGGCTGTTGATAAGATAAGGCAGTATTCGGGACGCGCGGTTGTACCGATTGATTTAGAAAATGATGAAATAGTACCAAACTGTATTTTTGTGACGGAGCAGGAGAGCAATGGTGGAGGATTTGACTCATTCTTCCAATTGCTTGCGGAAGAGTACGGAAAAAACACGGCTGCGGTATTAATGTCAGGCAAAAACGAGAAAGCATATGGTATATCTCTTATTAAAAAGGCAGGAGGGCTGACAATTCTCTGTGAGCTTGAGAGAAGGCTTCCAAATCAGGACATGTGGACTGCGGCGGGCAGCAGCGTTTTTAATCACGTTCTTGAGCCGGAGGTTATGGGATATTGGCTGGCCATGTTTGTCAGAAGAAAATTTTTGGGAGCAGATGAAAATGTATTAGCTCTCATGGATGAAAAGTATTATATGCAGGTGATAAAAGCTCTAAAGAGAAAAAATGAGCTGCCGTTGGAGGATTTTAAAGAGGAATATGTTATAAGCGGCTTCAGGGAGTGTATGAAATACAGACAACCAACGCCTCCGCCTGATTTTTATGTTAAATTTTTGGAGGAATCGGAGGAGGAGCAGGAAAATCTGTTAAAAAGCATTATGAAATACGCGAGGCGAAATGTTCCGGACATCTCAGGTTTGCTTGAGCTTAAGGGAATATTGCCTGAAATCAGCGATGAAGCTTCCGAAATTCGTATATGGGTAACTGACTGCGGAAACGGTCTTGAGGTTTATGCGGTAGCGATGATGCTTGCAGATGAAATGAAATTAAATGTTAAGTTTAATAACATTAAGATATTTGCAACTGATATGAGGGAAGAAATTATTGCATCAGCTATTAAAGGGCGTTATGATGACAGTGAGCTTGAGGAAATCCCGAATACATGGAAGAAAAAATATTTTCAGAGGGACGGAGACAGTTGGCTTATACGGCAGAAAATACGAAATATGGTTATCTTTTCGGTGCACGATATTATTACAAATCCGCCTTTTGCGAGGCTTGACCTTGTCGTATGCAGAAATGCCATGAATATTTTCAGAATTAGGGGCAGAAGAAATATTATTAAGAAATTTTCATTTGCGTTGAAGCAAAACGGGCTTTTGATGCTCGGAGACAGACAGGATATAAGGGAAGTCTTCCGCTGGTTTTCAGTATTGGACGGATATAAAAATATTTATAAAAAGGAACGAGGCGTTTCTTTCCTAAAACCTGTGTATGTGGAAAAGGAAAGCTTTACTGCCGGAAAGGTAATAGAAGAGCTTTTTGCTGCGAGTATGCCGTCCTGTATTATTACCGATGAGAGGTATGAAATTATTTATACGGGAAAGAATGGCGGAAAATATCTCGAATTTAAGACGGGAGAGTTTTCAAAGAATTTATTTGATAATATTGACAGAGAAATCGGTATTCATATCAATGCAATTATAAGAAAACTGAAAAAAGAAGATGATGAGACTACAGAGTCTGTCAGGTTGAAGAATAATTCTTTCAGTCTTATTATACATGTTTTAAGAAAGTTTATTTCGGAATCTGATTATTATTTGATTTGGTTTGAGGAAGACAAGGATGCAGTTCACAATGTGAAATGTGATGACAAAGAGAAGGCAGAGCTTGAGCGTGAACTGAAGATTACACAGGAAAGTTTGATGCAGGCTCTGGAGGAGCTGGAAAGTGTCAGAAGCAAGTACGAGATCAGCAATGAAAAGCTTCAGAGTACTAATGAGGAGCTTGTAGTTATTAATGATGAACTTCAGGTTGCAAACGGTGAGCTGGAGGCAACGAACAGGAAGCTGACGAGAGTGGACGGAGAGCTTATGGAAGCAAACACGAAGTTAGCCAAAACTAATCGGGGGGGGGCGACGCTAACGAGCAGGCTTTCGTCTCAAATTCGGGAGCTTTATAAGCTTCTTGATATGGAAATTATATATCTGGACTGTGAATTTTGTATAAAAAAATTCACCAAAGGCATACCGGAGCTTATAGATATAGGAGAGCAGGATTTAGAACAGAATATTTTAGATATACTTCCTGAGGAAGATTGCGCGGTATGGACAGAGAATATTAAAAAAGCGGAACACGGAGAGAGGGTGTTTCGGCGTGTGAAGAACAAAGGCAGGTATCTAATGGTTGAGATATTGCCTAATAAGAATAATGGAACGATTAGTGAATACATAGTGTTGGTACAGAAAATACATGGATAGGAGTGATAAAGGATGGGAAATCAGGACACAGAAAATAAAAAGTTTTATGTGGTGGGTATCGGTGCGTCGGCGGGCGGACTTGAAGCGCTTCAGGAGTACTTTAAGGAAATGCCTAATGACATAGGTGCGGCTTATGTGGTAATACAGCATTTATCACCTGATTATAAGAGTATAATGGATGAACTTTTGTCAAAATGCACGGATATGCCGGTTATGATTGTAGAGGACGGGACAGAGGTCAAGCCTAATCATGTATATCTTATTCCTTCTAAAAAAGAGATGACGATAAAAGACGGGTGCCTGATGCTAAGCGATCAGGGACGGACAAATCATGTGAATCTTGCAATTGATATTTTCTTTAAATCTCTGTCGGAAGAATGCGGACAGTATGCTATTGCGGTAGTACTTTCCGGTGCGGGCAGTGACGGGACTCTGGGAATACGGTATGTAAAGGAAAACGGCGGAATGGTTATGGTGCAGGAGCCGGATACAGCAACCTTTAACAGTATGCCCATGAATGCAATTCAGACAGGTCTTGCGGATTACATACTGGCGCCGTCACTTATGGGGGCTGCGATGAACTCTTACATTAAGCATCCTTTTGGAAAGGAGGAGCCGATAGAGGAGGAGCTTGAGGAGGAGGAAGCTTTCCGGAAAATACTTGATACGTTAAAGGAGCGCAGCGGAATTGATTTTACTGATTATAAGGAACAGACTATCAGGAGACGTCTGGAGCGCAGGGTAAGTATCAAGCAGTTCCATTCTTTTGCGGATTATTACAGTTTTTTTGCCAGTTCGTCACAGGAAAAGGAAAGTCTTCTGAAAGAGTTTTTAATCGGTGTCACGGGCTTTTTCCGGGATAAGGATGCGTTTGAGTATCTTCAAAACCATGTAATTCCGGCGCTTGAGCCGCAGAAAACCGGTTATCGTATATGGTCGGTTGCATGTTCTACCGGTGAGGAGGCCTACACGCTGGCAATGTTAATGGCTGATTTTCTGGAGAGAAATCATATAGATAAAGATTTTAAAATTTTTGCTACGGATATTGATCAGAGCGCGCTTAATATTGCAAGCGCCGGAATATACGCGGAAAGCGTCGTCTCGGCGATTCCGCAGGAATTTCTTCAAAAGTATTTTACAAAGGTAGAGGGAGGATATAAGGTAATCTCACAGATTAGAAAAAAGATTATTTTTTCAGTGCATGATGTGCTTATGGATCCTCCGTTTTCCAAGCTTGATCTTCTTGTCTGCCGCAATCTGTTTATATACTTAAAGCAGGTTGTTCAGCAGAATTTGCTGTGCAGGTTTTATTATTCGCTTAATCCGAGCGGGTACCTTTTTATGGGCAACAGTGAATCAATCGGAGACATGAACAATGCATTTCAGTCAAAGAGCAGGAAATTTAAGATTTACCAGAAGAAGGAGATATCAGAAGGGCTTCCGGCAATGGGAATGCCGTTTGGCGTCTACGGCAATTATGCCATACAGAATTTCCGCGGGCGTGAGCACGGAGAGAGAGGAATATCGATTGAAAAAATAATTGAGAAGGCGTTCTCGGCGATTACTCCGCCTGCTGTTATTGTGAATGAGAATGATAATATCATATATACGGGAAAGAATATAAATCATATTCTCCAGTTCAGGCAGGGGCTTTTTAGCCAGAATATTTTCTCTAATCTGCCTCATGGGCTCGGCATTTTCGTCAACGGTATTATAAGGAGACTTAAAGGAGGAGAGTCGGAGGCTTCGGCAATCTGTGCGGCAGGGCTTCCGCAGTTTACGGAACAGAATATTATTCTCTGCGGCTACCGTCTCGAGGTAATGAAGTCAATATTTTATCTTCTTACATTTGAAATACAGGATATTTCGGATAATGATGATCTTCCTGAGGAAAATGAGAGACTTATATCAGGAGAGAGAATTGCAGATTTAGAAGAGGAACTGCGTATTACAAGGGAGAATTTGCAGACGACGATTGAAGAACTGGAAACTGCAAATGAGGAGCTTCAGAGCACTAATGAGGAACTGGTTGCCGCAAATGAAGAGCTTCAAAGTACTAATGAGGAATTACAGTCTGTGAACGAAGAGCTGTACACTGTTAACTCCGAGTATCAGTCAAAGCTGGATGAGATGACCCACGCGAATGCCGATATGGATAATCTTCTTGACAATGTTGAGGTAGGTGCTATATATCTGGACGACGAGTTCCGTATACGCAAGATTACGCCTATGGTTCCTAAGATTACCAATATTATGGATGTGGATGTGGGACGTCCGATTTCACATCTGTCTCTTATGGCTACTTATCCTAACTGGCAGGAGGATGTTAAGACTGTTTTTGATACGCGTCAGCCTCTTGACAGGGAGATTTCGGAGCCGGGAGGAAGGTACTGGCTTGTTCGCATCCGTCCGTACAGAACAGATTACAATTCGGTTGAGGGAATTATAATGACGTTCATGGAGGCAACGGATCTGAGAATGATGCGTAATTCCACATTCGTCAACGCCGGACTGATGTACTGGCAGAGAGAGAACAGTCAGATTACGCATTGGAGGTACAATCCGGAAAATCAAATTTGTACTGTCTCCACAACGGATGAAAACCCTCAGGAAAGGCAGCTTACTATTGCGCCGGAAGAGTTTTATCAGACAGTTCATCCTGATGACCGCAAACATAT
>CASFUI010000159.1 GCA_949297565.1 uncultured Eubacteriales bacterium | reverse complement strand
TTCGTGTTATCTTTCCCGTGTTCATATCTTCTAACTCCTCGTATAATATCTTTATATATATTATTCTTTCTTAATATAAATTTTATATTTGCATTTATTCAATAGACTTAGATGAGCCCATGATGTAATTGTCCCAGTGTCATTTACCTGATGTTGCCCAATGGTGACAAGCACAGCAATATTTTCATGATTTCTATATAATAGTAGAAACTATGCTCACCAATAAGGTGTGTTGAATCTTGGAAATTCGATATTTAGGCTGATAAAAAGGTATAAATACATTTCGTTTGGTATAATGTAATTGTCCAAAACCAATAAACCGAGGATTTATGCTATGTCTATTGTAGCACAGAACAACACCAAAGAGGTAGCTTTACTTGACCGTATCAGCAGATTTTTTAAGACGCCATATCGGGAAACTACTGGCTAAATGTAATGGAACAAAAGAAAAAGATGTTCCTGCCAATTCTCTTTTGAGATATAAACTCGGAAATATTTTTGTAGGACGGAGCATGACCATATCAATGTAATGCTGGAGGTTTATACCCATATAACATACCGGTTTGAAATTGAAAGGAAGACCCGCAAAATCAAGGAAAATCGAGGTACCCAAAAAATTTTTAAAAAAAATAGCACTCACCTCTTGACAGTGCTAACAAAAAGTACTATAACATAGTCAGAAACAAAGAAAAGGAACATTTAAAGAGTTCCGGTTTATTGAGAAAAGGAGAGATGACTTATGTTAATGCCTAGTATTTTTGGGGAAAACTTATTTAATGATGATTGGATGGATTTTTCATTTCCTGATGTTGACAAGGTGCTTTACGGAAAACGTGCACAGAATGTCATGAAGACAGATGTCAGGGAAACAGATACAGGCTATGAAGTTGATATTGATTTGCCTGGATTTAAGAAAGATGAAATCAATGCACAGCTCGAAAACGGTTATCTGACAATCAGCGCGTCAAAGGGACTTGACAGGGAGAAGAAGAATAAAGAAGGAAAATATATCAGGAAAGAGCGTTATGCCGGAGCAATGAGCAGAAGCTTTTATGTAGGTGATGATATAAAACAGGAGGATATTAAGGCTAAGTATGAGGATGGTATCCTTAAGCTTTCAATTCCTAAAAAGGCTGAAAAGGCTGTAGAGAGCAACAAGTATATCTCAATCGAGGGCTAACCTGTTCTGTAAATTAACACATAAGTCTTTAAAATATTATATTTAATTTAAAGGCTGAATAAAAAATTCCGCAGGTACTTGAAAAGTGGCTGCGGAATTTTTTATGGTAACAGTTCAGATATAAGCAGTATAATAAGTAAACATGCGTGTATGAATTTGATTGTTACACTGCTTATGAGCTGAGCGCACAATTATGAGCAATGTCAGCTGCGAAGCAGCGGAAAAGCGCCGTGGGCGCAGCTTTGCGAAGGGCGCAGGCTGAACTGTTACTTTAAAAAGAACAGAATATTTTAGAAGAGATTTCTGTGTCAATACGGGTGAAACAGCTTATGGTGCTTTAAACGAAAATGTCGGTGTGAAAGCTGATTGAGACAAAGGAATTAAGATGATTAAAATTTTAGATACATATTATCAGATAAACAAATTATTTGATAACGGAGCATTTAATTACAGAAAATGGGAAGAGTATATTAATTCGGTTTATGATAATTCGGCGCATATTTTCAGGGATGAAGTGGAAAAGTATATAAAGAGCGGTAAATATACATTTGAGAAAGATTTCTTGCCTGTTATTGATGCTGTTTGTGAAAATCCCAAGCTGAATGCTCTGCATGAATCGTTTCTTACTGTGACCGATAATCTGGATAAGAGAGTTACAGACTGTTTCGGTAGAGAATTGAACATTGATATTGTTCTGTATCTCGGACTGTGCAATGCAGCGGGCTGGGTTACAAGCATTAACGGAACTGATGCTGTGCTGCTTGGGGTTGAAAAGATAATTGATTTGGGCTGGCACAGCGCAGACTCGATGTGTGGACTTATTTATCACGAGCTTGGACATGTGTATCATGCGCAGCACGGAAAATTTAAACAGAAATCAGATGATAATAAACGTGAATTTGTCTGGCAGCTATTTACTGAAGGAATTGCCATGTATTTTGAACAGGTCGTTGTGGGGGATTTTAATTATTATCATCAGAATATAAACGGCTGGAAGGAATGGTGCGATAAGAATTTTACTCGTATTCTGACAGATTTTAACAGAGACCTTCCCGATATGACAAGGTTTAATCAGCGCTATTTCGGAGACATGTGCGATTATTACGGGTATAGTGATGTTGGATACTATCTGGGGGCAAGGTTTGTTTATTATCTTGTCACAAAATACCAATTTGACGACCTGATAGGCTTTGATATTGACTTGGTTTATAGCCTGTATACAGATTTTTTAAAGCAGCAGATAAGTTTATAAAAAATTTATAATCCGTGAAACCCTTTATTTTACAGGGATTCACGGATTGTTTTAAAATTTTCAGAAAATTTTAGCACTCACCTATTGACAGTGCTAATAATAAATGATATAACTCAGTTATACAGAAAAAACTGTCACATGAGAAAAGAAAAATCAGGAGGTAGTCATATGAACATCAACAAATTTACACAGAAGTCCATTGAGGCTGTCAACAGATGCGAGAAGATTGCTTATGATTATGGTAATCAGGAAATCGACCAGGAACATTTCTTATATAGTCTTATGACTATTGAGGATAGCCTGATTGCTAATCTGATTGAAAAAATGGATATTAACAAGGATGCTTTTATACAGAATATTGAAAATCTGCTGAGTCAGAAGACAAAGGTGTCCGGGAATGTTCAATTATACGTAAGCAATGATTTGAACAAGGTGCTGATTAATGCCGAGGACGAGGCAAAGAGAATGGGAGACGCATACGTTTCAGTCGAGCATCTTATGCTTGCGATGATTGCAGCTCCAAACAAGGCTGTAAAGCAGCTTTTTAAAACCTACGGAATAACAAGGGATAAATTTTTGTCAGTGCTTGCGTCAGTTAGAGGTACGCAGTCAGTAACCTCAGACAATCCTGAGGCAACCTACGATACGCTCAATAAATACGGACAGGATTTGGTTGAGCGCGCAAAGGACGGAAAGCTTGACCCTGTAATAGGCAGAGATAACGAAATAAGAAATGTTATCCGTATTCTTTCAAGAAAAACCAAAAACAACCCTGTGCTCATAGGTGAGCCGGGCGTTGGTAAGACGGCAGTTGTGGAAGGGCTTGCCCAGAGAATTGTCAGGGGTGACGTTCCTGAGGGACTTAAGGATAAGAAGATTTTCGCGCTTGACATGGGAGCGCTTGTAGCAGGAGCAAAATACCGCGGCGAGTTTGAGGAAAGACTTAAGGCGGTGCTCGACGAGGTTAAGAAGAGCGAAGGCAATATAATTTTGTTTATTGATGAGATTCATACTATTGTCGGAGCCGGAAAGACTGAAGGATCTATGGATGCCGGCAATATGCTCAAGCCTATGCTTGCCAGAGGTGAGCTTCACTGTATCGGCGCCACGACGCTTGACGAGCACCGCCAGTATATTGAAAAAGACCCGGCTCTTGAGCGGCGTTTTCAGCCTGTAATGGTTGACGAGCCCAGTGTCGAGGATACAATATCAATACTAAGGGGATTAAAGGACCGATATGAGGTATATCACGGAGTAAAGATTACAGACGGCGCGCTGGTTTCAGCGGCAACACTGTCTGACCGTTACATTTCCGAGCGTTATCTTCCTGATAAAGCGATTGACCTTGTCGATGAAGCGTGCGCAATGATTAAGACTGAGCTTGATTCAATGCCTGCCGAGCTTGATGAGCTTCAGAGAAAGATCATGCAGCTTGAGATTGAAGAGGCGGCGCTTAAGAAGGAGACAGATAACCTGAGCAAGGAGCGTCTTGAAAATCTCCAAAAAGAGCTGTCGGAGCTCCGCTCTGAGTTTAACCAGCAGAAGGCAAAATGGGATAACGAGAAAGCCAGCGTTGATTCGGTGAGCAAAATTAAGGAAGAGTTAGACCAGTTGAATAATGATATTGCCAAAGCAAAGAGAGAATATAATCTTGAGAAGGCGGCAGAACTTCAGTACGGTAAACTCCCGGCACTTCAGAAAAAGCTCAGTGAAGCCGAAGAAAAAATTAAAAATAAAAGTCTTGATTTAGTACATGAAAGTGTTTCTGAGGAAGTAATTGCCAAGATTATTTCGAGATGGACGGGAATTCCTGTTGCAAAGCTTTCGGAGACAGAGCGCCAGAAAACGCTTCATCTCGAAGATGAGCTCCACAAACGTGTCGTAGGACAGGACGAGGGCGTAACTAAGGTTACCGAGGCGATTATCCGTTCTAAGGCTGGAATTAAAGACCCTACAAAGCCTATCGGCTCGTTTATGTTTCTCGGGCCTACTGGCGTAGGTAAGACAGAGCTTGCAAAAGCTCTCGCACAGAGTTTGTTTGACGATGAGAGCAATATTGTAAGGCTTGATATGTCCGAATATATGGAGAAATATTCAGTGTCTCGTCTTATAGGAGCGCCTCC
>CASFUI010000158.1 GCA_949297565.1 uncultured Eubacteriales bacterium | reverse complement strand
TTTAAGTCCCGTGCGTCTGCCAATTCCGCCATTCCGGCATAAAAAATTGGCTCCGAGAGTGGGGCTCGAACCCACAGCCTACCGGTTAACAGCCGGTTGCTCCACCATTGAGCTATCTCGGAATACCCATATTGCCGCGCCAGCGACATGAATTATTATAAGACAATAAGAAGGCTTTGTCAACAATTATTTTAATAAATTTTGACGGTGGGCGACAGACTAGCAAATTCCCCAGCAGGCAAACTCGAAAAAACACTTTGACAAACTCAGTAGTACCATATATAATTATACGGTAGCCGTTTTTAGAGAAGCGATTACATGCGCCATTAGCTCAATTGGATAGAGTGCCTGACTACGAATCAGTAGGTTGGGGGTTCGAGTCCCTCATGGCGCACCAATACATTTTAGGAACCGTCAGTAAATGGCGGTTCTTTTCATATCCTTTGATATTTCAACGCTGAAGAGGGTTTAATATCTTTCAATGAATTATGCACATTTTGTATACTTATGCAAACTTTCCTCTTCATCTGAAACTTTTGGGTTAAAATTGGGTTAATTTTTGGGTTAATATTTCGAGATGATTTCTCAGTGTTTTCAATGGGTTCCGGCGTTCGATACAAAATTAAATCATGAAAATTACTGTGCAGAGGCTTATATACGCCTCTGTGAGACTCTAATAACGCCGCACAGCGATTTTATTTGTTGGTTGGTAGTTGGTCTGCGGCAATAAAAAATGCCCCTTTCGGAGCATTAAAAAAGCACCCGTTAAGGTGCTTAAATAAACTTATTAAATTGTCACTCATCTAGCTGAATTGACGCGATTTCAGATTCAGCTATTTGAAAAGCTCCATTGGAGCATTCGAGTAATATTTCATCTTCTTCCTGGTCATCGTCATCTTCTGCATAAAAGATGTCATCCCAATATCCTTCGATGATATCGCCATCTGTACAGGTGAGTATTATGTTGTGACCTATGAATTTACTATACTTTTTTATCATTTCGCTTCACCTTCGGCCTTGCGGGCACAATATGCCATCCGCTTGTCGAATAATGGATAGTCCCTCGGTTTGTTTGAGTTCTTTCTCCCGTACTGATATCATAGTAAAGACCAATTACGCTTGTATGCTCAAACACCTCTTTATTTTTCCATTCTCCTGTTTTTCTTTTTCTTGGATAGTGTGTACCCTTGCCTGAGTACAATTTGTATAACTCTTCCGGATCTACCGTCAATTCACTGCGTGTTTCATCAAAATTATGGCTTCCGCGTATGTGCTTACCCTGAGACCCTTTATTTACTTTTGATGGGAGCTCTTTTATTTTGCTGAGTACTCCGTTTATAAATATATTATACTCTTTTTCGGCAGGTTCTACAATCGTTTTACGCTTCCACTCAGAGTATTTCATATCCGCCGGCACGTAATAGGTTTTACCGTTTTTGTCTCTTGCGGCTCTCTCGTACTCGCCGAGATCGTCAAAGTGCGGCGATGTAGTGGTGCGTCACCACGGTGTATTTATCAAACCTATACCCCCTTTCATCGGATTTTTCGGATTTATGGGAAAAACTGTAACGAAACGAAATGGGGTAAAAAAATATTTCTGTGAATAGTGCTTTTCTGGGAGTATTCATACCGCTTACCACCTACAGAAACGGTATAAAAAATAATCTCTGTAAATCGGTTGTTTTTGGGGATAATATCACCGCTTGAAGAGGTATCCAGTCCCCCCTTTTGTTATAATTTATTAAAGTATCTTCTGCCGCAATGCGCAACGAAATGCCCTGAAAAAAATATTCTGAAACAAGAGCGTACCTGGGCTCGAAAGCACCACAGACGTTCAAATATGTTTGACAGTACCTACGGAAAGAACGTGTTATTTATCGAGAATAAAAAAGAACACATCCCTCTGCAGGGTTTAGATTTACAGAGAAATGTGTTCTTAAAGTGAGCGTTGCAATAAAAATAGTGGAGCTTATTCGCTACATACGAAGTATAGCATATGAGCGAAAAAGTTTCAAGGTTTGCCTGCCATGTAAACAGGCGACATAGAGCACTTTAACGAGTTAAAACTTTAATGCATTAAAGTACATGCGCACTGTGCCGGAGCGGCTTTTTGCTGTGTGCCTCTGCAGAGGCGTGCGAGACATAGAAAAAGACAGCCATGTCACTGACTGCCTTTTATCGTTTTGCTATTTAGTTTTCATTTCCCTGTAGTATTCTTTACAGGTTTCGTCTGCGATGAACTCTTCCAGATCACAGCCTACTACGTGACATATACGGAGTAGGGTATTGATGTCTGCACCGTATATATTCCGCCTGCCTTGCTCATAGTTCTGCAGGGTCTTTAGTGGTATGCCTACCTCGTTGGCGAACTTGGACTGTGATAGCCTTGTTCGCTCTCTTAGTTCTTTCAGTGTCATTGCTTCATTACTTCCTTCAGGGCTATAAGTGAAGCTATTAAGGTTGCTATGCTTATAAGCAGCTTTGCCACATCGAGCGCTTTACTCATATTCGTTACCTCCTCTTCATAGCCATATTATACGCCTGTTGTTGGGCATTGTATACTTAAACTTCAGTAGGCTCTCCCTGCAAATATGTATCACAGAGGTATGAGGAAAGTGCGGCGTGTTCGGAATTGAAATTGCATAACAGCTCAAAGAATAGTGTAAAGCCTCTTGAATAAGTGTCTGCAGAAAAGCCGCCGTTTCTGAAAGCTGCTTCAAAAGCTGCACACATTGAGGTTAGATTTTCCAATTCTGTATTTAACGAATCCAGTTTTAAAATTTCGGATTTGATGCCTTTTATGTATTCAGTCTGATTCATGGTTATTTACTCCTCTGTTTCTCTTCAGCTTTGCGCACGTTGTATCCCACCATTACGCCGGTGTATAAAGCGACCTGGATGCAGCCGTATAAATCATCTTTACCGAGCCTTTCTTGGGCTACGTTCCTAACGCTATAAAAGTCGCCGCATGTAAACTGTGCACGGCGTTTTCGCTCTTCTCCTACTAAAAATATTTTTTTGTAATCGCTGTAAAGGCTGTCAATATTTCTATTTGCCATGTTTTTGATCCTTTCTATTTTGCCAACTGCCCTAAAAATTTTTTCTGTGAATAACGCTTTTCTGCGGGTATTTGTGCCGCTTAAATTCATATTAGCCTCTGCATTTTCATGAGAAAATATTCACAGTGACGGCTGAACCTCTGCATCGGCAGGGGCAGGGGAGAGGTACGCCCGTCAGCTGTATATGAAGAGGCTTACAGTGCCTTGACAAACCTTGATTACAAATAGTAAACTCAAACTGCTACGTAAGGTTATACCTGTAACCAGGTTAAAGCTGTTTGACATGCAATCTGTTAAACGGCTTTTTCTTTTTCAGTCCTTGCCGTGTAAGCGGCTTCTCTACCGATAACACTGTCAAAGGCTTTTGCTAATACACTGTTACATACAGCAGCCACACTCTCATTTTTAAGTTTCGGCTTTTCTTTTTCCCGCCACTCTTTCCAGGTATAAAAGAGAGTATTGCCGTCAAGCTTTATTAGTTCTCTGTATGTATCCGTGAGATTAAGCCTTTCCAGAGTTTTAAAGTATTCTTTTGTTTCCCATCTCATTGTTTTGCCTCCTTAATAACAGGTTTCATAATAGCGGTTTGCTCTTATGTCACCGCTGAAGAAATGGTTGATATTATAGTCACAGTTTTCATAACGTGTCCGAAAATGCTGTCTTATCCCTCTTTATATTTACCGCTTTCTTATATAGCCTTTGCTCGTGAAGAAACATATCTATTTAAACTCATTTTTATAAGTGATATGGAGTTAGATATGTCGAGGGCGAACGATTTTTATAATGAAATTGGTAACGAAAAAAAAGCTAAAACATTTTCAGATATGATTGGAGTAACATTAGTAAAGGGAAAGCAAATATTTTTAGATCTATTCCTTTATGCACATGGTATCGCTGTTTTGACTGCAACAGGGAAAATTTCATTGGAATATAACACTATCGAGAGTATGCTTTCTAATTTCTTGACAGCGTTTGTGTGATAATATTGTAAAATATGAAAGGTGTTTTTTAAGATGAAATCAAGTCAATATATAATAGATTTTTATAATCATTATGACGAGAATAACCGTCTTGTATTAAAATATGGAATGGTGGAGTTCCTCACTACGATGCACTATATTGAAAAATACTTAAAACAAGGCGACAAAATTCTTGAAATCGGAGCAGGAACAGGAAGATATTCTCATACACTGGCACGCCAAGGATATTGTGTTGATGCTGTTGAATTGGTAGAACACAACATAGAGGTTTTCAAGCAAAACACTTTAGAGAGCGAAAATATATCTGTTATTCAGGGAAACGCTCTGGATTTGTCTGCTTTTTCAGATAATCAATATGATATAACGCTTCTGTTGGGGCCTCTGTATCATCTTTATTGTAAGGAGGATAAGCAACAAGCAATTCGTGAAGCAATTCGTGTGACCAAACCAAAAGGTATTATTTTTGCTGCGTATGTAATTTCCGACGGATGCTTATTAGATGAGGGGTTTAATCGAAGCAATATCAATGTTGCAGATTATATTAGAAATGGCTTACTTGATCCTCAAACATTTGCATCCAATTCTCAACCTAAGGATTTGTTTGAACTTGTACGAAAAGAAAATGTAGATGATCTCATGTCCACATTTGCAACTACAAGACTTCATTATGTGGCAACGGACGGATGCTCCTTGCTTATTCGGGAAGCTATTGAGGACATGGATAGTGAAACATTCCAGCTATATATGAAATACCATTTAGCTACTTGCGAGCGTGAAGATATGCTGGGTTTTTCAAGTCATGTAGTTGATATTTTCCAAAAGCATAAATGAATTTTGAAGTGATGTATAAAAATGTGTGAACCAATAAAAAAGTGGAATGGATTTTATGTCCTGTTTGCGGTAGTAAGACCCGATTAAAAATCCGGGAGGACACGGTTCTTGAAAACTTCCCTTTGTACTGCCCGAAATGCAAGCATGAAACACTGATTGCAGTCTATCAACTGAATATGTCTGTTATCAAAGAGCCAGACGCATAGACGCAGAGCCAGCAGGCCGCCGCGTTCGGCGCTTTCTTATGGGTTTTCCTCTACGCATTTAGAAACCTATTCTGGCGGGGGGGATAATTTGTCCCGTCTGCCCGCCGACCATGCCCCAAAAAGCCTTGCTATGGCTGGCTTATTACCGGCCTAAATGCGTAGACAGGAGGCATTTTCAACCGAGCCATATCCGGCTACCACAACAAGATTGAGATTTGAAAGCACAGGCGGAAATGCCTTTTCCATATCTTCACGACTTATCACCCCTTTTCCGGCCTGTATTTTGCGTACTTTCGCAACGGCCTTGCGTGCATTATAAGGAAGCAAGTGAAAAATGGAGCATCCCCGACACTGTATAAATGGCCGGTGTTTGGTTGATACCCAAGGAGGCAGAAAAACCAGTGGATATGAGGACAAAACAAGGGAGGGCTTTGAAACATGAATAGTGTTTTGATTATAGACGACGACAAGGAACTTTGTGCCTTGATGAAAAAATGCGTGGAACAGGAAAATTTGTCTGTGGTGGTGGCGTATGGCGGTTTAGAGGGCCTGCGGCTGCTGGAAGAAAACAAGGACGCCTGTTCTCTGATTATTCTGGATGTAATGATGCCGGATATGGACGGCTTTCAGGTATTACAGAAAATCCGGGAGAGAAATAATGTGCCGGTGCTGATGCTGACCGCCAAAAGCGACGAGGAAGATAAAGTTTCCGGCCTGCGGCTGGGGGCAGACGATTACCTGACAAAGCCTTTTGGCATTAACGAGCTGATGGCCCGCGTCAATTC
>CASFUI010000157.1 GCA_949297565.1 uncultured Eubacteriales bacterium | reverse complement strand
GTTATAATTGACGCGCAGCAAAAATTTTTTCGTTGTAATTAAATGCCCGAAAATAAAATTATGTTCTGCTTTTTCGTCATTCAGAAAACTCTTTAAAGAATTTTTCCATTCGACAAAAAAGCCGCTTACTTTCTGTAAACGGCTTCCAGCGGAGAGGGTGGGATTCGAACCCACGCGCCCGTGAAGACAAACGGTTTTCAAGACCGCCCCGTTATGACCACTTCGGTACCTCTCCATAATAATATTTAATTGTGTCACATTGCTTGCGACTTGGTTATATTATCACCCATAAACAGATTTGTCAACACCTTTTTAAAATTTTCCAAAAATTTTTTCATCTAAAAATATCTGTGCCGTCATCATGTCTTCAGGTGTTGTTATTTTTATATTTTTGTACGATGACATTGTAAATTTTACAGGGGTGTCCGTATAGCGCTCAGCAACCATGGCATCATCCGTAATATTGCCGCGTTTCGGGTCAGAAATCATTTTTTCGTATGCTTCCCTTATCAGATTAAAGTCAAAGCTCTGGGGGGTCTGCACCTGCCACAGTAATTTTCTGTCCGGTGTAAGCTTTGCAAATCCTCTCTCATCGGATACCTTTATCGTGTCTTTAACAGGCACAGCCGCAACACATGCCTTATACTGTCTCGCATCCTCTATGCATTTTTCAATCAGCTCAGTCGTTATACATGGACGAGCCCCGTCATGGATAAGCACAAGTTCTATATCATCTTTGCTCTCCGAAAGAGCACGCAGCCCGTTAAAAACAGAATTGTAGCGCTCTTTTCCGCCCTGAACAATATTCTGTACCTTGCCTAAGCCGTATCTTTCAATTATATTTTTTTCGCAAAAGGTTTTCTCATCCATTCCGTCAATAACAGCATCACCTGTAACCAACACTATAATATCAACGCTGCTTTTCTCAAAAGCATCAAGAGCGTAATAAATCACCGGCTTTTTGCAGAGTTCCATATACTGTTTAGGCAGCTCGCTGTTCATTCTGCTGCCCTTTCCTCCCGCAAGCACTATCGCGGCAGTTTTCTTAACAGCATATTCATCTTTCATTTTCATTCCTCGCCTAAATCACTTATTTTTAAATATCATCACACGCGCTCTCCCAGCTTAAGATTCGGAACGGCATTCAAGTCATATCCGTGACGCACGCCTTTTATATATTCGTAATAGCCAGCCGAGCCAATCATTGCCGCATTATCAGTGCACAGCACCGGCGACGGAGAATAATATTTTATACCGTTTTGCGCGCAGGCCCCTTGAATCGCGCTTCGAAGCGCAGAATTTGACGCAACGCCTCCGGCAATAGCCAGCTTGTCTATATTTCTTTCTCTGACAAGCATCATGGCGCGCGAAACAAGCGCATCCACAACCGCATTCTGGAATGACGCAACCAAATCCGCCTTATTTAACTGCTCTTTTTTCATTTCACACTGATTAATATAATTAAGAACTGCTGATTTAATTCCGCTGAATGAAAAATCATACGGAGAGTCTTCTACATGAGCCCTCGGAAATTCAACAGCATGAGGATTTCCCTCTTTTGCCAGCCTGTCTATCTTAGGGCCGCCCGGATAGCCAAGCCCCACAGCTCTTGCGACCTTGTCAAACGCCTCGCCTGCGGCGTCGTCCCTGGTCCTTCCGACAATCTCATATTCTCCGTAGTCATTTACCATTACAAGATGCGTATGTCCCCCGGAAACCACCAATGCAGCAAACGGAGGCTCTAAATCCGGATGCTCAATATAATTCGCGCAGATATGACCTTCTATATGATGTACGCCGACAAGCGGCTTATTTTTTGCAAATGCTATGGCCTTTGCCTCCGCCACGCCGACAAGCAGCGCGCCGACAAGCCCCGGTCCGTATGTGACGGCAACGGCGGTTATATCATCCAGCGTTACTCCTGCATCCTTAAGCGCGAGCTCTATAACTGGATTGATATTTTCAATATGCTTTCTTGACGCAATTTCGGGTACAACACCTCCGTAAAGCGTATGAATATCAATCTGAGAATTAATTATATTGGAGAGCACCACGCGGCCGTTTTTCACGACCGCCGCGGCAGTCTCATCACACGAGCTCTCTATCGCTAATATCAATACATCTTCCTGTTTTTCCATCTTCATTCTCCATTTCACGCAGTGCTCTGACTATTCGTCACCGCCGTCATTTACAAGCTCCCAATACAGGATTTTCCACCTTCCGGCATCATCCTTTCTCAGTACAAAACGCGTATAGGAATTATAAAGCTTACTGCCCTCGCGCACATTATACAGCACTATCAGCGACGCATATTGTTTATCCTCAAGCGTTGTGTATTTTACTGCCTGACTGCCGTCTATGGCAAAATCCGATACATACCTTCCCGCGGAGCGATAATCCGCAATATCAGCTTTGAGAGCCTCCATAAATTCCTCGTCCGTCTGCGTGCCCTTTAACTCATCGTCAAAAAGAAGTCTGGCACGCGTTCCGAGAGCCTCTATTTGCTCATCAGTCAGCTCAGTCTTGTAGTATGCCTTTGTAATTCTTGCATAAAGCTTGACAACCTCTTTCGGCGACTCGGGATACTCTTTTTCAATATCTTTCGTAGTCAGTGCCGCAAGCTCCTGATCATCCACAGACATATCAGTGGAATCTTTTGTCTCCCTCCTGTTGGACAGATAGAAAAAATACCCTACACACAACAGCGCCATTATGCTGACTACAATAACGGTTTTTAAATATTTTTTCATCTTGCGCCTCCGTTTCCGCACATTAAAATGTGCTAATCCTCATCAAACTGAAGTTTCACGCTTTTTCCGTCAACACCTGCTGCCACATTTTTAAAAATTTTCTGAATTCCCGATATATAATCTTCCGGCCTGACCAGCGACGGGCTGAAATGTGTAAGCCACATCTCCCTCACTTCTGCCTCCCTCGCGAGCGCCGCCGCCTCCGAGAATGTCATATGCTTATTCTCCCTGGCCTTGCTGTCTTTATCCTCTTCCCCGTACATTCCCTCACATATAAATAAATCGGCATTTTTTGCGTTTTCTATTATAGACGGAACAGGTCTTGTATCCGTACAATATGTTATTTTAAGACCCTTCCTCGGCTCTCCCATAACCATGTCCGGAGTATATACACTGCCGTTCTCCTCAATAATATTTCCATGCTGAAGTTTATTCCATAACCGCTGCGGAATTTGGAGCTGTCTTGCTCTCTCAACATCAAATTTTCCGATACGCGGAATATTTACAGTATAGCCGTAGCATGTCACGGTATGAGAAACCTTAAACGCGTCTATCTCATATCCGTTTATGCAGATATGTTCCTGAGGATTGGAAAGCTCGATAAACTTAAGTTCAAACGGCAGCTCCGGAGCAATTACCCGAAGCGCCGAAACTACCCTTGACAGACCCTTAGGGCCTATAAGAGTAACCGGCTCTGTTCTGTCGGAATTTCCTATTGTGAGAAGCAATCCGGGAAGGCCGCTGATATGGTCCGCATGATAATGCGTGAAACATATGGCATCTATCGGATGAAAGCTCCAACCCTTTTCTTTAATTGCAATCTGTGTTCCCTCTCCGCAGTCTATCAGCAGACTGCTCCCGTTAAACCTGGTCATAAGCGACGTCAGCCACCTGTTCGGCAGCGGCAGCATACCGCTTGTTCCCAGCAAGCATACATCTAACATATCGGTCCTTCCCTGTATATCTTTGACATTACAACAGCATCCTCCACAGGTCTTTCATAAAACCGCTTTCTCGCCCCTATGCCGCGGTATCCCGCTTTCTCATAAAGTTTTCTGGCCGCGGAATTACTCTCTCTTACCTCAAGGAAAAAAATTGTCACATTTTTTTGAAGCGCCTGCCTTTCCATTTCACTCATAAGCGCTTCGCCTATTCCCCGCCTCCTGAAATCAGGGTGAACTGCCATATTTGTGATATTACCCTCGCCAAACACCGTCCACATACCGCAGTATCCGGCAATCACCCCGTCCTCCTCACAGACAAGATAAATATTTTCCGGCGCGCTTAACGCATCTAAAAATGATTTTTCAGACCACGGCAGAGAAAAAAGCTGCTTTTCAATAGCCTCAACCTGTGAAACATCCTGCGCCTCCATTTTTCTGATATTACGCATCCGTCTCTGCCTCCTGTTTTTCGGCAAGCTCACGCTCCGCCTGAGACGGTCTTAAATAATCAGGTTTTACAGCCGCAGCATCAACAAGTTCACCGCGCTCCGCTTGTTTTTTAGCAAGGAACGCAACACTCGCCGCGCGCTGTGTATTTATATGCGCCGGAGCGAACTCATACCGACAGGTAAGCTTTTCTTCAAAAAATCTTCCAGCCGCGGAAACTCCATCGCCTATAAATATAACTTCCTTTCCGAGTTCATTCAGCTCTGCTGCCAGCTCTTCATATGAGCTTAAACTCTGCTGCCTCAATTTGTGCAGCGAATTTTCTTCATCAAAATAATAGATATTATTGTACAGATGCTGTCTTCTCGCATCCATAACAGAACAAATCAGTTTGTCTGTGCCGTACAGATTATACGCCATAGCATCGAGAGTCGGAACTGCCGCCATTTTTTTGCCGAGCGCAAGCGCCATGCCCTTACCCGTAGCTACTCCTATGCGCAGCCCCGTATACGAACCCGGTCCCACAGAAACCGCTATCACATCAATATCCTCAGGCTTGGTATCAGTCATTTTGAATATCTCTGCTATCATCGGAAGCAACGTCTGGGAATGAGTCTT
>CASFUI010000156.1 GCA_949297565.1 uncultured Eubacteriales bacterium | reverse complement strand
TTTTTTTTATTCTTTATAATATTTAGTAGAGAAACGTGATACCGGATAACCTTTCCGGCATTCACAAAATGTATTCTAGGAGGGCTTATGAAAACCGTAAAGATTTCATTAAATTCAATAGACAAGGTAAAATCCTTTGTCAACGACATCTCAAAATTTGATATTGATTTCGATTTAGTATCAGGAAGATATGTAATTGATGCCAAGTCAATAATGGGTATTTTCAGTCTTGACCTGTCAAAGCCAATAGACTTAAACATTCACGCAGACAATGACATCGACACAATATTGGCAGTACTTGCCCCTTACATGGTATAATCCAAAAAGATGTCCAAAATATGAACATAAAAATTCGTGGTATCGCCGCCTGCATGCAGACAGCGATGCCACTGTTTTTATTCCACTACTATTCTCTCAACCGTATCAACAGCCTTCCTCATCATCTCATCAATGCAGTCGGCAAGATGCTGTTCGTCATTTTTTATAATATTAAGATTCGGCTTCGTTACAGGATGCTTTGCGACGAATATAGTACAGCAATCCTCAAACGGCTGTATAGACGTCTCATATGTTCCTATCTTCTCCGACAAATCTATAATTTCCTGCTTGTCAAATCCGATTACAGGTCTGAACACAGGCATCGTGCACACTTCATTTGTGCAATACAGGCTCTGCATTGTCTGGCTTGCAACCTGCCCGATACTCTCTCCCGTTATAAGTCCAAGACATCCGCTCTTTTTGCCAAGCTCCTCAGCTATTCTCATCATATATCTTCTCATTATAATAGTGAGCTCATCATGAGGACATTTCTCATATATAGCGAGCTGAATATCCGTAAAATTAACTACATTCAGTACAATCGGCCCAGCGTATCCCGCAACAAGCTTTGCCAGATCGACAACCTTCTGCTTAGCGCGCTCGCTTGTGTACGGAGGGGCATGGAAATATGTCGCCTCAAGCTGCACGCCTCTCTTTGCAATCATATAACCGGCTACCGGGCTGTCAATTCCTCCCGAAAGCAAAAGCATTGCTTTTCCGGCAGTTCCTACAGGCATTCCTCCGGGGCCCGGAATTTCTTCGGAATAAATATTTATTTTATTTCTCACCTCAACCTGCAATAACACCTGAGGCTTGTGCACATCAACTTTAAGCTCAGGAAACGCATCTAACAGTCTGGCTCCGAGCTCCATATTAATTTCCATAGAATCCATAGGATAGTTTTTACGGGCTCTCCTTGCATTGACTTTAAATGTTATATTTTTGTCGGGATATGTCCGGTTAAAATAATCAATAACATTCTCTGCCAGATCATCAAAGCCGTTATCCTCAATCTGAACTACCGGGCAGATTCCTATAATTCCGAATACCCTCTGAAGTGCGGCTACAGCCTCGTCATAGTCAAACTCCTCCTGCGCAAGAGCATAAATTCTTCCGTTCTCCTTAGTGACTCTAAAATCTCCGTCAACATCCCTCAAAGCATATTTTATCTGACGAACCAGCGCATCCTCAAAAAGATAACGATTTTTTCCCTTTACGCCAATTTCGCCGTACTTTATCAAAAATGCCTTGTACATTTACATTCTCCTTTTCCTGTTTTTAAACAAATTAAGCTTCTACATTCTTTTATATTTTCTGAGCACCGGCAAAAGCTCTCTTAAAGCCCCCAGTGTATAATCAAGCTGTTCCTTTGTAGTGTCAAAGCAAAAGCTGAATCTGATTGTGGAATCCAGCAGCTCCTGCTTTATGCCTACAGCCACAAGCGTTGAACTCAAGCCCGGCTTGTTTGAAGAGCAGGCGGAGCCTGATGAGACATAAATATTCTTATCCTCAAGCGCGTGAAGAAGCACCTCGGCGCGAACTCCATCAAAGCTTGCGCTCACTACATGAGGAGCGCTCTCACGCCCGTATTTTCCGTTTACGGTTACGCCTTCCATATTTTCAAGTTCTGACACAAAATAATCTCTAAGCTCATACATTTTATCGATTCTGCTGTCAAAATCTTTTGTGTAAATCAGCTCTACGGCCTTGCCAAGCCCTGCTATTCCCGGCACGTTCTCCGTACCTGAGCGCATTGCCCGCTGCTGTCCTCCTCCGAGTATAAGGGGTTTTATCTTTGTCTTTTCCTTTACATATAAAAATCCCGTTCCCTTTGGACCGTGAATTTTATGTCCGCTCACAGACATTAAATCAATATTCATCTTTTTCGGAAAAATGCGCATTTTACCGTAAGCCTGAATAGCGTCAACATGGAAAACTATCTCTGAATCAAATGCCTTCACGATACGCCCTATCTCCTCAACAGGCTCTATTGTGCCTATCTCATTATTGACAAGCATAACCGACACAAGAATTGTCTCCGTGTCGAGAGCTTCCTTGAGCGCCTCAACAGAGACAACCCCGGAGCCGTCCACCGGAAGATATGTCACCCGAAAGCCGTTTTCCTCAAGATACCGAAACGGCTCTTTCACTGAGGAATGTTCCACTGACGAGACCAAAACGTGATTTCCGCGTCTCCTGTTTGCCATGGCAGCACCGATAATCGCCATGTTATTGGACTCAGTTCCGCCTGATGTAAAAAGTATTTCCTTTTCACTGCACTTAAGTGTTTTTGCGATAATCTCCGATGACTTTTTTATATAGTTCTCGGCGTCTACTCCCTTAATATGCTTTGACGACGGGTTGCCGTAATCATTCAGCATAACCTCCGATACAATTTTAACAACCTCCTCTGCCGCCCTTGTTGTAGCCGCATTGTCCAAATACGCTTCCATTTGCACCTTCTCCTCCATTCATTTCGAAGCGGTTTATCAGCTTTCCAGCTTGTACATAAGCACCGACATCAGCATCATGCCGGCTGTCTCTGTGCGAAGAATACGTTTACCGAGGGTAATCTCCTCCCAGCCCATTGATTTTGCCAGTGAAAGCTCCTCCAGCTCGTATCCGCCCTCAGGCCCTATAAATATACCTACACTCTGTCCGGGCTGAATATCTCTTATTATGCTTCTTGTCTTTTCCATTCCGTCGGCACATTCATACGGCAGCAGCTTTACATCGAGCTTTTCAGCCATTACAAGCGCCTCCTTAAATGAACACACATCCGCCACCTCAGGTATAATGCTTCTCTTGCTCTGCTTGGCGGCGCTCTCGGATATCATATTCCAGCGCTTTACCTTCGCCTCGCGCTTTTTCCCTTCCAGCTTTACGACTGACCTTTTCATTGCGACAGGAACAATACAAAAAGCTCCCAGCTCAACCATTTTCTGTATAATCAGCTCCATTTTATCGCCCTTGGGAAGCCCCTGAAAAAGATACACCTTGGACTCAAGCTCTCTTCCCTGCTCGTCAACGCTGTCTATTTCCGCCCTGACAGACAAATCTGACATTTCACTTATATGACAGCGATAGTCTGTATTGCTGCCGCTGCTTATCAAAAGCTCGTCACCTGGCTTCATACGAAGTACATTTTTTAAATGTCTCACATCGTCTCCGGTAATCTCTATATATGTATCATGAATATTTTCATGCTGCGCAAAAAAATGATACATTACATGCCCCGCTTTCTCGCCGTTATGTTTACCCACTCGCCGTCATGATTAATTTCCACAATCTC
>CASFUI010000155.1 GCA_949297565.1 uncultured Eubacteriales bacterium | reverse complement strand
TGTCCTTGATGTTCGCCTCCTTCAGTCTGAAATATCAGTCCACTTACATGTCTGCATATCGAATACTGGCCTCGCGGGATAGGTACCGGGAATGTATTCGTCAACAGACTTCCGTTTTCATGGATTTCTCCAAAATCAAGTATCAGCGGAGATTCATATTCCGCTTTTATCCGCTTGCTAAGTACTTTTGCCAGCTTATTTGTTCCCAGATGCCCTTCAAAATTCCCCATTGCCGTCTCCTTTCTCAATCAAATGTTCCATCATCAACCCATCCATATACATTACTTTCACTATCTGTATGTATGAGATGCCACGGATGAGCTTTCCCTGAGCCGTCCTTAATTGTAATTTTTGCATTTCCGGCGCCGGCCGTATAACCTTTCGAGTCAGGATAACTGCTTACATAGTGCGTTCCTCCATGAAAATATACAACATCTCCGACATTGTAATCTTTTTTTGTACTCTCGCTTGATGAACTTACCGTTTCTGTCTGTGCAAGCTCCAGATTCATCACCATGTTATATGTATCTGCATTATGCTGAATGCTTTTTACATAGTAATAATCTGATACCGCACCGCTGATGATATACACCAAGTCTCCCTTTCTGATGAACGGAACGTCCGGACTTTGTACGGACATCTCTTTTTCAATTTTTCCGTCATTGTCGAGTATTTCCTGAGCCGCTGATTTTGCATCACTTAATGTTTCATCTGAGCCTCTTGTGTATATTCTCTGTCGTATTCCATAGTCGGTAAGACCGTTTAGAGTTGCTTCAACACTGCTTTTTCCTTCATCATCCGCCTGTCCAACGACTTTGACTCTTGTTATAAGATTTGCCGTGCTAACAGTTTGACTAAAAGACTGCGTGTTATCCCGCCTGAAAACATACACATCTTTATTGCTTCCCCGCGGAATTATACCAACCCTGCCTTTAACTGCCCTGATTATACATTTTTCATATCCCTTCTTTTCTGCATCATCCAAAAAATCAAGAATAATATCGGAAAGATATTTGTTATTACATACCGTCTTTCCATGAGTAGCATTAGGACCTTGATAATCGTCTTCCTGAGGAATTTCCCAGTCGTCTAAAATTCCCTGTATCGCTGATTTAGTTCCGGTTCCTGACGCATAATACCTGTTATCCTGGCTTTTCTGCAGCTTATACAGTTCATCATAACATGTACATTTCAAACTATCTCCGCTGTTTTTTTCAACCGGATTCCATGTTTCAACGTATCCCCTTGCCACTTCCTCATCAAATGAATCAGCCGTAGCAAAGATACCAACCAGACATCCTGGTTTTATCAGGTTTGACAGATAACCTTTTGATGTATTGTCGTTTTTTGCAGTGAAAGAAATACGGACAGCAATTTCATTCTCATTTTCCTCCCAGCCCAGATTGTAGATGTAATCTTTAATATTATACTGATTTTTAAATTCATCAAGCACAACGACACGGTATCTTATTTTTGATAAATCAATCATAATCTACCTCCTATCCCGGAATAGTAAGAACAGTTCCCGGCCATATCCAGTGTCCATAATCTGAGCCGCTCATTCCATGATTTATTGCTTCCGTTTCAATCGTATCTTTATTTGCGTCATATATTTCAGTCCATCTTGTTCCGCTTCCGAGTTTCTGCGCTGCTATACCCCACAGCGTGTCACCGCTTACAACTGTATAGCTGTCATTTGAAATGCTGTTGTCAGTCCTTTGTCTTGTTTTCTTTTCAAACTGAGCAATACTCAGCTCATTTGTAGTGTAAATTTCGAGAGGCTTTTTCTGAATAAATGCTATTGAATATTCTATATTGCCATATGCTCCAACCGGCCGCGGCTGAAATGAAGAAATCGTGACATCAACATTAATCCATGTCTCCGTCACGATTAAATTTAAAATTGTTTCATTCGAAATAAAATTTTGAAGTATCTTTACACATTCGCCCGGGTCTTTCCAGCTATTTGTTCTAACAATCGGCTCATTTTTCTTCGATTCTCCGAAAAACACACCATCCCATGAGAATTCTGCAACATCACTTCCCCTCGGTACCTTTATTGTGCCCTGCGAAATAATGTCAAAACTTTGATATTTTGCTGTGTACTTTCCTTGTATTTTTTCCGGCAGCGCCGGGAATGTAAAATCTAAACCATTCCCGGCAGGTATCAATTTAATATCCATTCACCTAAGCCTCCTTCAACGGCATATTTGAAAATACCTCTTCCAGTTTTCCTGCAATCTCGCCCCCCAGCTCATCGGCCATCTCTTTCATATGCTTTCTGATTACCTGCATAATACTTTCTTCGTCTTGCCCAGATGATGATATAGCAAATTTCGGCGACATCTGAACACTAACTTGTACACTTGTGCTTCCCGTTTTTCTTTCTTCTGTTAATACCGGAACTGTATCAGTCTGATTATCCTCTACGGTTTCGTTATAAGACGAGGAAGCGTTTCTATTTGTTTCTGTGAGTAAATTATAGTCCGATGCTGTATTACTCATATTTAAGCCGCCTACATAACCGCCCTCTGCGTGTTCCTGAACACCTAAAGCAGCACCGGCTTTCTGGTATAAATCAAGTGCGTCTGCCCTGCGGCTCGGATTCGTAGGAATAATGAACTCTCCCCAACCCTCCTCAGCCAGCCATGACAGTTGAGGACCGCTTACATATCCTCCTGCCGCATGTTTGCTCGCACTTATATTTGTCGCAATACTCGGAAAGCTGGTTATGTTATATCTAGGAAAAACATTTACTGTCGGATTAACACTGAAAGGACTTGATGTCGCTGTATCAAGCGCTGTCTGTAAATCAGATTTCAGCACCGAAGAATATCCAGTTATACTCGATGAAGCCCCGGTATTCAGCGCTGTACCAAAATCTGTACCAGCTTCCTGCCATTCTGAAATCAGTTGTTCGTAATATTCGTTAGAAACCGGTCCGTACTGGCTCATAGCGTCTGACATATAAGTTTTCATAAAATCTGATAATGCTGCCGGATCAAGATTGTTCTCTAACGCGTCGTGAATTCTCTGCGCATAATTCCTCATTGCTGTATTAAGATTTTCCTCTGACACTCCTTCAAGCACAGGATCTAAAATACTCCATCCGCTGTCCGGATTTATCATGTGCTGCTGCTTTCCTACAATATCCTCAAACATCTCTGTGTTAAAAGTATCCCAGTCGATCGCCTCCATAATTTCCTCAACACTCGGAACAGAATTTTTATAAGACTGTACAATCTGTTCTTTGACTGATGAAGGAACACTCTCTGCTGCTGCAATAAGCAATTCGCTTATGTTCTGCCGATACTCCTCTTCCAATCCGTCAAGGTCAAATAAGTCTTTTATAAAACTTTCATCCCATGAGCTTACATCTGGTCTCTGTAACAGAGCATTATTAAGTGCTGTCTGTAATTTTTCAACCGTAGTTCCCTCAATTTCTGGCAAAATTCCCTCAAGCTGGCTTGCATATGCGTCCGCTATGGTCTGCATATTGAATGTTTCAACTTTTATATTCAACCCTGCTATTTGTGCTTTATATCCTTCCGTAGCAGAAGCTACAAGTGAATCATACTCTTCCTGTGTAATTGCTCCATCTGAAAGCTGTAACTTTAAATTTGTAAGAGTAACAGTCAGTGCATTACCGTATGACTCCTCTGCTGAATCTACATAACTATTTAGCTGTTCCTGCAAGGCTGCGAATGTTTCTGGCGACAAATCAGCTCCGCTTGTTTTAAATTTAATTCCTATTGCTTCCAGTTCAGCTTCGTTCTGTGCGTCTGTAAGTTTATTCGTAATGTCTGTTATCTGCTGCTGCAGACTTTCAAGCTCAGCCGCTTCATCAAGTGTAATCACACTGTCGCTCATTGCTATATTTACTGAAGATGTCAGCCTGTCTCCGAGACTGCCCAGCTGCTCTTTTAATTCACTGTAATAACTGTCAATTCCAGATATGTCTGCATTATCTCCGGTAAGAAGTTTCAATGCCACCGTCGCCTCGTAATGATTGTCGTCAATGTAAGTCTGACTTGTATCAAGAAAATTTTCGATCGTTGTCTTATAACCATCTTTATCCGTTTCAGACAGTTCCATTCCAAGACTAACTTTCCAATTTTCACGCTTCATATCCGTAACAGAGGACTTCAGTGAAGATAACGAACTTTCAGTATTGCTTACTGCTGTATTGAACTCTTCAATTCCCTCTTTCATGCCTCCAAAAGTTATCTCTTCTGCCAGCTTCTTAATTTCAGTGAGAGACAGCTTAATATTTCCAAACGCTTCAGACATCACATCTGCACATGACTCCTGAAACATAGTTGCAAATTCCTCAGCACTCAGCTCTGAATCATTGAAAGCATCTTTAAGTGATTTACTTGCAAATTTTGAAGTCTTTTCAATAGTAACACCGGCATCTGTATATACAGCCTGTACTTTGTCAGCCATAGCCTGCATTTCTTCCGCATTCTGCTGATAGTCTTTTTTAACTTTGTTGCCTGAAAGCCAACCGGCAATTCCACCTATCCCAGCGCCAGCTAAAGCTCCTACTGCTGTACCAACCCCAGGAATTATAGAACCTATAGCCGCACCTGCGGCAGCTCCGGCGGCTACACCGCCGCCTTTCAACAAAGCTGATTTTTTATATGCACTTATCTCATCCTCATCTTCTGACTTAATTACCCTGTATGCATCCATTGCCCCGCTTATAAGTGTTGCTCCAGCAGCAACTGCTCCAGCCGTAGCCGCAGTTCCAGCGGCAATCAGGCCGGCTCCCGATGATGCTCCTGATCCAAGTTTTAATCCGGTCATTCCCATTGTAGCTCCAAGTCCTTTTAATCCAGTTCCCTTTGCTGCTGAGCCTAACAACACAGTTCCCAAATCACCAGCCATTGACGTTCCTGCTTCTCCTTTTGCCAAAAGTGTTTTTCCTACACTAAAAGCTCCTTTTCCCATACTCAAAAATGGTGAAGCTATCTTACCAATCATTACTGCTGACAATACAGAAGATAAATCTGCAGACTCGCCGCCAGGAAGCAGTTTCCCGGCATTCTTAATCAAATTGCCAAATCCCTGCAATAACTTTTCTGAAACTGCTTTAAAATCAAAGCCCTCTGAAAATCCTCTCGCAAACGAAGCTCCTATACTTACGCCTTCATCTATTGTCTCTGATATATCAATTCCTAAAAGCGTCAATACGCCTACTTTTAATCCTGTGCCGATTCCCTTTCCTATATCCTGTGCAAAGTCTGCAAATTTCGCTTTTCCTTTACTGTTCCACCACTCTGAAAAAGGCTCTGCGATAAATTCATCCCATGCAATATCTATTTTTCCAAAAAAATCTGCATTTTTCCATTCATCGCTTGACGTCATTTCTTTAACATGATCTTGAAATTTTTCATACTTACGGTCAAACATATCGAAAAATTCGTTTACCCTATTTTCAATGCCCGGCATATTACCCTCAATCCACTTTGAAAACGATAAAAGATAAGGCTCCAGTCTTTCTCCCATTGTCAACTGCACTGTCTCAACAGCGCCGCCGAGCTGCTCAAAAGCTCCTGAAAGGTTATCCTGCATAGTCTCCGCCATACGGTCGGCTGCCCCTTGTGAGTTTTCAATTTCCTCTGTTAATTTTTTATAATCCTCAGCTGATGTATTTATAATACCAAGCATTCCGGCCATTGCTTCTTTTCCAAAAATCGTGCTCGCAACCGCGGTCTGTTCTGTTTCAGAAAGTCCTCCGAGGCTTTCTCTTAAATTATCAATCACTTCTTTAAGTGATTTTATATTTCCCTCGCTGTCCGTCAGGCTGATATTATATTTATTCATAGCTTCCGACATCTCACTCGTAGGCGACGCCATATTTGCAAGAGACGTTTTTAAAGATGTTCCGGCCATGCTGCCTTTTACGGCATTATTCGACATAAGTCCAAGTGCAAGGGATACATCCTCTATTGAATATTTTAACGCTCCAGCCACTGGCGCAATATACTGAAATGCTTCTCCAAGTCCTGAAACATCGGTATTTGTTGCCGACGATGCTACAGCCAAAACATCCGCAAATCTCGCAGCCGAGTCAGCTTTCAGTCCAAACGCCGTAAGAGCATTTGAAACAATGTCTGTAGTTGTCGCAAGGTCCAGACCGTCAGCAGCGGCAAGGCTCATTATGCCTCCTATACCATCTACCATATCCTCAACTTCCCAGCCTGCTTGTGCCATATATGTGAACGCCTCTGCCGACTCAGTTCCCGAAAACTTAGTGACCGCACCCATGTCCTTCGCCTTCTGAGTTAATTTTTCCATTTGCCCTTCCGTTGCGTTAGACAAGGCTTTTACCCGGCTCATTGTAGCTTCAAAATCTGCATATGTATCGACTGTATCTTTTAAACTAAAACTTATTCCCAGCACCGCCCCGGCTTGCAGGACCGGATTTTTAAGCAGATTAATAATTCCGCGGAGAGGAGAAGTTACAAGGTCTACCGCTTTCATGGTTATACTCCATGTTTTTCCTGCGAAACTTTTCAAACCGCTCCCCACAGTTGAAAGCACCGGAGATATTTTGTCTTTTGCCTCTAGCAGAATCTCATACTTTTCTTTAGCCCACCTTGCAAGGCTTTTCTCTGTTTTTTCTGCCTGCCTGTCAAATTGAGTTACGGTATTTCCTGCTCTCTTTGCTGATGAATTAGCGCTGTCTGCAGCCTTTTCCATCTTTTCAAAACCTTTTGTAATATTTGAAAGCTCAGGCTCAGTATTATCTACAGTTTCGACAGGTATTTCAATTCTAAGCGTCTCAGCCATTATCTTCCCCTCCCTTCATTCGTGATTCAAGCACAATTCTCATTGATGAAAGCATAAAAGCCTGTACGCCTCGCGGCTTCTTGTAAAATTCGTCCGGGGTTATGCCGGTAGTCTGAAAAATATGATGAAGCAGACAGGCTTTTCCCCCGGCCTCAATTAGTTTTTTGCAACTTCCTCTAAATTAGCTTCATAGCCGCTCAGCTTATCAATAGCCTCGAGAATTCTGTCTTTTTCTCCGGCTTTTAAAACACTCTCAATAACATCTAAACCGTTCATTACATGATCGTATTTTGCATTAAGCGCATCCCATACTTTTCTATTGTCCCATAACTTAGCCCTGTCCTCGTCCGTTGTTGCCTGATAAATAATTGCTGACTGATATTTAACACGGTCAGTATCTTCCGGCATTTTCATTCCAAGCTGCTTATTTCTGACATACTTCGTATGTTTCCGCTTGCACTTCTCATATTCCTCTGAGCTCAAAGGCCGTATATGAAATTCAAAGTACAATTTTCCATCTCTTACAATTTCAATCTTTTGTGTCTCATCAGAAGCAAACTGCGCAGCTTCAATAAGTCCCTGAATAAAATCCTCCTCATTTGTGCGGATTACACTCTTTAACTGTTCATCTGTCTCCTGCCTTGAAAATTCCTGTTCCTCTATCATTTCCATATGATTCTGTTCACCTATAGTTATTCCTTTTGACATTTTGTTCTGTTCCTCCTTACATACAAAAAAGGGAAGCCAGATGCTTCCCTTTTATAACTTTTTATTAATTTTTTAATCACTCTCTGTCGACTGTGAGCAACGACTGCAATTTAGGCGGTCTGTTCACAAAGAAATTCCAGTTTCTCTTGATAACATCACCAACCGCGACATTCTGAATATCAACCTGTCCGGAAGGAATACAATCTCTATAAACAACACGTTCCTCTGAGCTGTTTCTTCCAAGAAGTGTTCCCTGAAAATCCCAAGTAGGCATTATCTGTGTTTCAAGCGCCTGCATAAGCTCCTGAATAAATTCATCATCTTCTACAACAATCTGTGACATCGTAAGACTTACTGCAAAAGTATTCGCCGTTTCGTGTTCCTGAGCATCTCCTAAAACACTGTATTTTGAGTTGTTCCAGTTCACGTTTGAAGTAAACTGCTCTACTGTTGCAAGAAGAGTTCCGTCTTTGCTGTAAAACGCTCCGTCCTTACCGGTGCGTGCATGGCGGGAATCCCCCGCTGCCCTTGCATTTCTCATTTTTTCTACCTCCTATATTTTCCTATTCTTCTACTGTACTGAAGCGGAACAGGAATGTCAGATAAATGTGCTCCATAGAATCCTTGTCAATCACATCAATATCAAACCACGCACTGTCTCCGTCCGCGCTATAAGAACTGCTTTCAGATACGGCGCATGAAACAAGTTTTCCCTCTTCCTTCATCGAATCCCCGACTCCCTGAAGCTGACTGATTACCGTTGCCCTGCCGTTAGTATCGTTATCAACCTTACCTATCAAATCATCTGCTGTATTATTAATGCGTCTAATAAGTTCAAAACGCGTCTTAACACGTCTTATTTTTTTCCACCCCTCATCCTGATTGTCTGCAGTAGTTATAAGGGTGTTAATAGCGTTATCAATCCATACCTGTTTCGACTTATTGTAAGTAAGTACCAAGCATCCTTTTTTCTCTGCGTCAATAATTTCTGTATTTGTCAACATCTCAAGAATCTCAGTAAAACCGTTTATAACAGTATGTGTAAGAGACGATGCGGACGAAACTGCACCAATCATACCCGCGATACGTGCTGCAGTCTGATAGCCGTCAATCTCTGTTCCCTGTTCATTCACATATGCGTTGAGGACATAGTTCATCTTCTCAACGTTAAAAGCTGCCGCATGTGCTTTTCGTGTCTCTAAATCAACACTGTGCTTCTCAGCAACAACCGCCTGCATGAGCGAGCCTGCATCAAAGATACGCTTGACAAATGATTGAAGAAGCATATGCACTTCTGTATCCTCTGTATCTACACATATTGTATTTGCCTCATAAGGCTCAACCTGTATAAACGCATTCGAATAATCCTCTGTCGTTGTCTCAGGATTTGTGCCCATAGTAAACTTACTCTGAGATACATTTTGAAGAATTGATGTTTCCTTTTCGGCCATCACTTCCGCTTTAAAATTCTTTGAGCTGCTTAAAGCATCAGCTAAAGCCTTTGCCTCGCCCTCGCCCGCAGCAAACTCAACCTTTTCAAACTCCTTTGTTCCTGAATAAAAAATGCATTCCTTTAGCGTTGAATCCGATAGCTTTTCACGTATTGTTACTGCGAAATCCTTTTCACCTGGATATTTTGCTGTAACCGTAAGCACCGCGGTGCTCTCCGTATCTTCAAGATTGATTGTTCCCTGCGTGCCGCCATTTCCTACACGACATGCAATAACTTTCTTTGCTCCGCCTGTTATAGCTTCCTTAATTGCATCAGTAGTAAGCCCTGTTCCGAATATTGACTCATATCCATCTTCTGCATTAAGTTCGACAACTGTACCAAGCGGACCAAAATCTGACTTGAAGATAACGATAGTAACACCGTTCATTACTCCGTCTGAAACATTACTCCCTTTTTTCTGAATATTAAAGTATGCTCCCGGGCGTACTTTTGTTTCTCCTAATATAAATGTACCTGCCACTTTTTATTTGACCTCCTTCTTTAAAAATTTCTCAACAATTTTTTTTGCCTCTGACACAGTGCATTCCGTTTTTCCCGCGGCTTTCAGCGCTGCCGCTACGCACTCCTGTCTCGTATCAAAGAGCTTTTTAGCGTTTGCCGAAAGTTCCTTTACTGAATAAACAGATTCCTTTACAGACTTTAAATTTTCCTGCAACTCCTTCGTTGTTTCCTGTTTTTCAGCAGTCTCATCATCTCTCAATATTTTTCTTGACATCATGACCTCCTTACTTGTATTCAACCTGTGTTTTTTTCATTACGTGAGGCTTCTCCCTATACCTCAACAGTCCGAAGTGACCTGTTATATAAATCTGACCATCTTTAAGATAGTCAGACTTATAATTTACCTGCAAGCGTTTGATGAACATTGGTGAATGATCCAGCATAATTATCTCTCCGTCAAGCGATATTCTGTTTACTATGTCAGCCGCCATTTTCATTCTTACTTCGCCTTCTGGACATAAAATATGAACGGCAATCCTGCCGTCCATCCATGCTACCGTATTCGTTTCTCTTGATTTATCTACGGAAATCAGTCTGCAGTATATTACCGGTGCTTCCTTTGTTGGCTCTGTTATTTCTTCCATTCTGTCATACCCAATAACTAAGCATTCCGGATACAAACCTTTTATGTATCTGTTTACCGCTACAATCGGGTCCGGATCCGATGTTTCCTGTAATGAATATTCCAGAATGTCAAAACGAATTTCGCTTCCTATCACCATTCCTGTCTTTCCAGTGTCATCGATAGTAAAGGCTTCTGTTCTAGCCCACGCAAAGCAGTACTGACAGCCATTATCAGTCTTCAGAATCACATCACGAAGGCAATCCCTGATTATAAGCTCAATCGCTTCTGGAGTTACCTCTGTTGTATTCTGACACTCTAAATCTACCGATAATACACCGGCGCTCCGTCTTTCTTCGTTAGCCTGTAAGTCAAAGTTATAAATCACACGCGGATATTGAGTTTTTCCTTCCCACCCCTCCTGATTATCGTCCGGCGCCTCTGGATTAAATACAGCCGGCATTCCGCTAAATGTTGCAAGATGCTTAGCCAGCTGCTCTGAGTCCACAAACCTCTTATGAAGTAGTTCATTTAAAATCATATAGCTTCTTCATCTCCTTTTGTTTCATCTGCTTTTATTCCGTATTCAGATACTTCCGACATATCGGCAGACCACCTTATTTCCCACTGTCCGTCTACAACCTCAGACGCAGAAATAATAAAATGATTTGTTACATTGCCAATACCAGGATGGTATTGCACTATCAGCTGACTATCCGTAGCCGATGTTACAAACCCTGCTTTTCCTTCATCCCACGTATAATGTCTACCCCAAATCAGAAATCCGCGCTTGATTTGGGTCATGTCGAATGATGCAACCGGCTTTTCAATAATAAGTGACATTGCTTACCTCCTATTCGTACGGTTCTTTGTAAATTTTTGTAATTTCCGGCTCTGCCTTTTCTTTTATTCTTTCAACAAAAGGTCTTGGCTTAATTTTTTTTGTTCCGTTTTCAAGATAAACTGCATATTTTTCCTGACTTTCCAATTCGGCAGCTATTTTGATGCCTCCGTTTGATGTGCTTCCATAGCTTTTCACCTGTCCGTTCCAGTGCATACGCAAATTACCTGTCCGCCTTGCCGGCGGCTCTCCCGGAGCTGACGCTGTATAGGTTGCATGCTTTGTGTGAGGTTTTCTATAATTAAATCCGCTCCGCTGACCTTTCAGTACTTCAAGTTCTGCATTTCTTAAAGCATTAACAGCTCTTACTCCTCTTGAAACTACCTGTCTGTTTATTTCTGTAACCATTCCTTTAATAGTTGCTCTGACAGCAGCACCAGCATATCCCTCTTTTCTATCTGACCACAGCTTCATTTTACATCCAGCCTTTCCTCAGCATAATAAATCGTAGACACTCCAAGCGCTCCCGCGTCGTCAATGTCTACGATATAAAACACCCTGTTTCCCAAAATCAGCTTGTATTTTCTCTTCGCCCGAGGTGGACCTGCCTGCACAATCGTATGAGTTACAATGTGTTCTGCATTGCTATGATTTTTCCTCTCATCGTCAGTAGCCTCAGCAAGACACCCTTTTAATGTTTTCGAGCCGTCTCCGATGTGACTGTTTGCAACCCTTCCAGTACTTGTAACAACCTGTTTATTTTTCTCAATAATAAATTCTTTAAAAAGATTTCCAGGCCTCATATACATCATCCTTGTATTAAACAAATTTTTCACCTTGACCTTTCATTCTGCTGCATACCGGTATAAAAATAAGGCGGCTTGTGTGAGCCACCGTTATCAAATTTCGGAATATTACAAGCCTGAGCGGATATTTCCTTTTTCAGTCTCTCATAATCCTCCTGCCACAACTTCGCTCTTGCCTGCATAGACAGACTGAGCGGACCGGTCTTTGTATCAACCTCGTAAGCAAACCTCCGGCAAAGGCTTTCAAGCAACATCAGTTTTGCACGCTTCCACGCTTTTGGATAGCTGTCGATTGCTGCCTGGATTTCCTCGTCCGTCAGCGCTGTGGTGTCTGATTTACCTTCAACCATCGTGTCGCCGAGTTCAAACCTCATTCGGTCTTTCCCAAACTCAGTCACATTCCCCGGCTCATATGTATATGTTGTCATTAGGTATCAGCTCCCTCCGTATTAGTGCCTGTAATGTCGTTACCGTTGCTGGATTCGTTTAAATCCTCTTTAGTAGAGAATAAGTTGTCTGCCTGTTTTTTAGCCGCTTCTTTGATTGTTTTGCGGCTATCTGCTGCATGAAGCAGTATCAATACATTCTCGCTTTGTACCTCTGCAATCGCTTTTACGCCATCATCGGCAGTCTTTTGCATGATTGTGAATACTTCCTGTACCTCTTCTTGAGATAACAAAAGCGCTGTATCTTCGTTACCGTCTACGTATACAGTGATAACAACAGCGCTCTCATTCGTTTCGGTTTCTTCAAAGATTGCATCTGGTATAACTGTGATAACTCCAAACTTTTGAAGCTGCTTTACATTTGTAACAAGTTCTTTCGGAATTTCTTCACCAATAAAGAATTGCTTCCCACCAAAATTACAAGGCCTTTTGGCAATTAACCTCATAGCGATCCCTCCTTACACAGCGTCACTGAAGTACATTGCCAGATCATCCGCTGTTTTTTTCATATCAGTAGCCATAAGCCCCTCGATAAACTCTGAATGAGTACCCGGCTCTCCCTCATAATTCAACACCGGCATTATATTTCCATTTCCGAGCATATCCCATGTAAAAATATAGCCGGCGGATGGTTCGTCAATAGACGGAGTATCTGTAGCATATGCCAGCAAAAATCCATTCGGATCACCGATATACTCCATCTGGGCGGTCTGCCCAGGCTTTGCCTTATTCATAATAGACCTCTGGACGGAAAGTCTCTCCATGCTAAACACCTGAGCCAGCACATTTTCTGTGATAAGCGCTGGGTTAGCGGTTGAGCCACCATATTTCACTCTTTCCAGGATAGCCTCGTGTAGTTTCAGGGCATTGTAAACATTAACGCCCAGCGCCAGCCTGTTCGGTCTACGTCCGGTTGCCTGTTCCATCTCGGTCGCTTTCGCATCAATCAGTTTAATAGGATCTGAATTTCCGTTTGTAAACTTGATAAACTGCTTTGTAGTTGGAGAAGTGTTGTCAACTCCAGTTTCCTCATGCCCCCAAACACCTTTCTTAAAGAATTTGTTTGCAAATACATTATCCTGATGTATGTTTGCCTGTCCTGCCATAGTTCTTGTTCGCTGCATTCTTGGATCTCTCGTTGCGGGTCCCTGTCTGCGTGTTAAGTCCGTCTGACGAATCCTGTCAATACCCATAATCATCTGATCTACCTGGCAGGCATAGCTCTCAGTATGCTCTGAGAGTACAGCAGGATCAACCTTGCCATACGCCGGTTTTCTCTGCCAGCTGTCTCTCAGCAAATCTTCCTTTTCAAAAACATAGTAATTATCAGATGATAAGGTCACAGGACAAATCGGAAAGATCGTCTTTGCAAAAGCCTTAGCATCACTCTGATAGTAAGCAAGCGCCATATTTGAAAGCGCTGTATGTGGTCTAAATGCACCCTTAGCAATGTCTGCCTGGATGCTTGATGCTGTTCTCTTCATTTATGCTTCCTCCTTATTCTTCTGATATTTCATAATCTGTACCCGACAGTACTCATCCTGCTTTGCTCCATCAAGAGCAATTCCCAGTACATAGTTTCCAGCTTCCGCTGTCACCGCCTTGCCATCGGTTCCTGATGTAACCTCAGCTCCCTTTGTGATTGCTGCTCCTGCCAGGATATAACCAATATCCTTAATCTGAATATCTACATCATCTCCCGCAGTAACCTTACCTGACTCTTTCCCAGAAATATCATTTATACCTGCCTCAATAAGCGCAATCCCAACTGGAATATCTGTACCGCTTGTGGCAAGTACTACATTTCCGTTTTCATCGTATTTCATAATTCTGTTTCTGCAGTCCGTAATGTCCGCTCCTGCAATCTCGGAAATTGTTACACTCTCGTTAATCTGAACACCATTAAAGTTTCTATTTTTCATATTCTTCGTTCCCTCCTTTTTAGAAACCAGCTTCATCCTCATATTCAGTCACAATATCTGGATTGTTCTCCCATGCTTTTGCGATAGCGGCGTCGTGACTGAGCGATGGATCCTTCTCCTGATACTTCTTTGCTATACCTTCAATCTTAGTCTCTGCAGCTCCAGCATAGCCAGCAGCGTGGCCAGACTTTCCGATTTCCGAAAATGCTCCTGACTTCTCAACTGTTTCTACTGCACCGTCAAGAACTGCAATCATATCTGCGTAAGCGGTACCACCGGCAGCCTTTAAGCTCTTGAACAAAGGTACAAGTTCTTCTTTCTTCTTTCCAATAATCTCATACTTCTTAGCAATCTCTCCGAGCTCTCTTTCTTCTGCATCCTCTTTAAACTTCTTCAAAGCTGCAAGCTCTGCCTTTACTGCTGGATGCAGTCCCTTGTAAACATCGTCGGCACCGGATGTCTCTGTCTGTATTGTCTCTGCCTGTTCAGGCTGTGTAACAGACTTTTCAACTGTTTTATCTACATGTTCTGGTGTTTCTGCGGGTGCACCTTCCTCTGTTCCATAGCGCTTCTCTAAATCTTCCAAAAACGCTCTCTCGGCCGTAGTCATTTTGCTCTTATCAATCTTCATTTCCTTTTTGTCTCCTTCCTTATTTGGTCCACTGTCATGTCCTTTAGATGCTTTTTCAATAGTATTGTTAAGTCTTTCAACTGCAGACTTCATAATGTTCAAGTCCTCCTCCGACACATCATCACTCTTTTTAACAATGTTTGCTGCCTTGCCTGTGGACCATTTTGTTATTGATTCCTGCACTACCGCATGAAATTCATCAAGGCTTTCCTGCATTGCTGTCGCTGTACTGGTACTATCCAGTTCCTCGTCATTAATAATCGAATAAAGCGAAGATTGAAGTGCATAGCATATATCCCATATCTCGTCGGCAATCTTCCTGTTTTTAGCTTCAGCATATTTCTCACTGAAACTCTCAGAACCGCCCTTCTGGATTTCGTCCATTGCACTCTCAATTTCATCCTGATTCATACCAGCTGCTTTGCCAATAAAACCAAGCAATTTTTTCAATATACTCCCAGTAACTTTGTTTGTCTCCTCTTTGGACTCTTGCTCTACATCTTTTCTTTTAATCATTCTGATATGAGCATCTGGATTAGCACCCTCATCTACAAAATCTACTTTCTTGATTTTTAGATTTTTAAGTTTTGTAGCCATTTTTGCCTCCTTTCTTTTAATTTTGTTGATTTATAAAACAAAAAGCACCCATTTCTGGGTGCTCCTTGATTTATCATAAAATATGTGCTACCTACGAAAATGTAAAAATGGCGTAGGTAGAATTTTAGGTTAAGATTACTAAAAATCTCAATACACTTTCAGTTTAATTTTTTTGTACATAAAAGTTTTCAAATATCTGCCTCTATTCTTTCTGCCTCACCTTCGATAGAAAACATAGCATATGTTCCGTCTTTAACTTTTTCCCACACATCATCGTCTGTGACCTTAAATCCAATCCACCAGCCAACAGGGAGTGTTCCTTCAGGAATTCCCATAGCAGCCATCTTTTCCGGCGTAAATACTAC
>CASFUI010000154.1 GCA_949297565.1 uncultured Eubacteriales bacterium | reverse complement strand
GATGCTTGAGAGCATTAAAAGAGCCGTAAACGGCGGACTTCCGTGTATCGCGGAGTGCGGAGGTTTTTTGTATCTGCATGAGAGGCTGGCGGATGAGAACGGAAATTTTTACCCGATGACGGGGGTTTTAGGAGGACAGTGTATGCGGGGCGCAGGGCTTATGCGTTTCGGATATATGAATGTGACAGCAAAAAGGGATACGCTTGTCTGCGGGGCAGGAAAATCCTTCAGGGCTCATGAATTTCATTATTGGAACAGCAGCGCGGGAGGAGCGGATTATCTCGTTGAGAGGGCGTCTGATAAAAGCACTGTGGAGGCAGGTTTCGGCAATGACACGCTCTATGCGGCTTTTATGCATATTTATTTTTACGGAAATGAGGAGTGCGGACGGCGGTTTATGGACAGATGCAGAGAATATAAGGCTATGCGTGAGGCAAAGGAGCACTGGAATAAAATTGCGAAGCCTCTTGACAGCCTTGGTAAGTTTGAGGATATTATTGTGAAAATCGCGGGCATACAGAGGACGCCTCGTGTAAGCATCAATAAAAAGGCGCTTGTAATCATGTGCGCAGACAACGGAATTGTTGAGGAGAATGTCACTCAGAGCGGACAGGAGGTTACTGCTATCGTGGCGGCAAATATGGCGGCGGGCATTTCGAGCGCGTGCAGAATGGCGCAGTATGCAGGCGCAGCAGTCTTTCCTGTCAACATAGGAATTGCGCACGATTTTACTCCGGCAGGAGAGAGGCTGTCGGATATAGAAGGTCTTTTTGACAGAAATGTCGCGCACGGTACAAAAAATTTCTTAAAAGAAGAGGCGATGACAGAGGAACAGCTTGAACAAGCTCTCTCGGTCGGAATTGATATGGTGCGTTTGTGCCATGATAAAGGAATAAATATTATTGCGACAGGTGAAATGGGGATTGGAAATACAACTACAAGCGCAGCTCTCGCGGCAATTCTGCTTGACAAAAAGCCTCATGAGGTTACGGGTTACGGCGCCGGACTTTCCGATGAGGGGCTGAGGAGAAAAATTGACGTCGTGGGAAAGGCGTGCGCCAAGTACGGCAGTCTGCGCAAAAATCCGAGAAAACTTCTTCAAAGTATAGGCGGGTTTGATATTGCGGGTCTGACCGGGGTTTTTCTTGGAGGCGCAATATACCGGATACCTGTTGTCACAGACGGAGTTATCTCTGCTGTCGCGGCCTTGCTTGCCGAGAAAATTCGCCCTGGAGCAAAGGATTATGTGATTGCCTCGCATTGGGGAAAAGAGCCGGCGTTGAAATTTCTTTTAGAGGAGCTTGGACTTTCTCCTGTTATAGATGCGGATCTTGCTCTTGGCGAGGGAACGGGTGCGGTTATGAGCTTTCCGCTTCTCGATATGGCTATGAGGATTTATGATGAAAATACTACGTTTGAAGATATTCATATGGAGGCGTATAAATGTTTGAGGTAGTATTCGGGGCCAGCGGCAGCGGAAAATCAGAGTACGCGGAAAATCTGGCATGTGCTCTTGCGGGTGAAAATGAGCGGAAATATTATATTGCTGCCATGATGCCGTACGGAAGCGAGGGCAGAAAGCGAATTGCCCGTCACAGGGAATTAAGACGCGGCAAGGGGTTTACAACAATAGAGCAGCAGCGTAATATCTCACAGGTGCTCGGGAAAATTGAAAATCCGCATAATTCAACACTTCTAATCGAATGTATGTCAAACCTTGTTGCAAATGAAATGTTTGATGAAGACGGTCATTCCGAAAAAATTTTTGAAGAATGCAGGACAATTATAAAAAAATGTAGTAATATAGTTGTTGTGACAAATGATGTTTTTTCGGACGGCTGTTCCTATAATGATAAGACAAGGGCTTATATAGAGTGTCTTGCCGGTATTAACAGGCAGCTTTTTAATGCCGCAGATCATGTGACAGAGGTCGTATACTCTGTCCCGGTAAAATGGAAGTAGACAGTTCACTATCAGTAATATTAAAGTAATATTAAAAAGAAGCTATAGAAAATATGAAATCAGCGTTTACATATAACAGAAAAGCCTTATATATATTTCTTGCTCTGGCAGTAATATTGTCAGGGATTTGTTTTGGCGCGCAGAAAAGCGAATATAAATGGCAGCAGGGCGGAATGTCTGTTCCCGCAACTCTTCAGCTGAGAGAGAGCACATACGGGGGCAATGAAATCTGTACCGGGGATTTGCTGGGACTTAAAAATGTAAATGTCCAGGAAAAAGAAGCTGTAAATACACAGGGTGATTTGAGAATTAATATCTGTGCAATAGTAATGTTGTTTATAATGATGTTTGTGTTCGCCGTTTTTGTGCACAAAGAGTATCTGTGCGTTGAAAAATGGGTGAGCAGCAGGCGTATTATTATACGGTATATACATCACCAGGACGGTGAAAAGGGCGTACTGTCATAAATTTAAAGCCGCCGGTTAAGTCCGGTAATAATTTATGACAGGAGAAATTGAATATGGTAATGAATATTATTGCGGCAGTACTTACTGTAATGGCAGTTGCAGGCTCTATTTTTGCCTACAGGCTTGAGAAGGGCGACGGAAAGCAGGAAGAAAGCGGTCAGGATAAAAAGTCTGAGCAGTAGTTTTCTTCCGCTCACATTAAAGATGGCCATATAACACTAAGTAATGAGGTGCACTTATAATATCAGACTTTATCAGCGGGACAGCCGAAGCTGTCCCGCTGTTTTTACGAACCAGTGCATCGCGAAAAGTCCTCCTGCGTACATCTCACATAAAGAAAATGCGGCTTTTAATGACACCGGCTGTGATTGCCGCAGTCATGCCCCTCGCCGTGATGACCATGATGTTCGCATTCGGCGTCAGGGTTGTAGTCGAGTGTACCTGAGACAAAGCTTTCCGCTGCTTTGTCGGCGCTTCCCTGTACGCCGCCATATAGCTTTATACCAGCCTCTGATAACGCGGCGCGGGCTCCGCCGCCTATGCCGCCGCATATCAGCACGTCGACATTCAATGATAGGAGAAGCCCAGCCAGAGCGCCGTGCCCGCTGCCGTTAGTGCTGACTGTTTCTGAGGAAACAATTTTTCCGTCCTCCACATTGTAAATCTTAAATTGTTCGGTATGACCGAAGTGCTGAAAAATCTCTCCGTTTTCGTAAGTTACTGCAATTTTCATAATTCTCCTCATTTCTGCGCTGCCATTTTTTGTATTTCAGGCTTGTGGCGGCAGCGCATACACAAACCTGTTGATAATAGTATTATAACTGTCTGCGGTTATTGTCACAAATCATGGAACGGTGTTTGTTGCACCCGCCGCAGCGGCAATGTTTTTCGCTTCCGTCACAAAGCGTATAGCTGCCGCCCTCGATACGGATTCCGGTACCGTCAACTAAGGCCTCTGCGATTTTAACTCTGGCAGAATTGTAGATTTGCTGGACGGTAGTTCTGGCAATCTGCATAAAGCCCGCGCATTCCTCCTGTGAAAATCCCTCCCTGTCTATTAGTCTTATAGTTTCGTATTCATCTACGGTCAGTATGACACATCTGTTTTTACCGCCTGCGGGGCGAAATTCGTTCACATCGGGCAGCCTGCATACTTTTCTGCATTTTATGGGTCTTGGCATTTATCCTCCTTTTATTAGTTATTGACATATGATATTTACATTGTAATCGCGTTTATGGCATATGTCAATTATGCTTTTAAAATTAAATTGTGAAGAAAATTGTGAAAATTGAGCAAACTATATGGAAACAGAAAGAGTATTCTGTGTGAAAAACAAGTTGTCACACTCAGGCTTTGTTCCGGCGCACTTGGTACAAGCCTGCAATTTACAAAAAGCGTGCGCGGAAATGAGGATGAAAATGAAAAAAATTTATGATGCGGTTATAATCGGAGGCGGTCCTGCCGGATATACCGCGGCGCTATATGCGTCACGCGCAGGACTTGATACCGTTTTAATAGAGAGAATATCCGCTGGAGGTCAGATGGCGCTGACCGGAGATATAGATAATTATCCGGGATTTGAGGAGGGGATTGACGGATTTGAACTGGGGATAAAAATGCAGAAGTGTGCCGAGCGTTTTGGCGCAAAAACCGAATATGCTGAGGTAAAATCGGTTGATTTTTCCGAAAATATTAAGAAGATAAAAACCTCAGGAGAAAATTTTTTCGGTAAAACTGTTGTTATCGCTTCAGGAGCTAATCCGCGTGAATTAGGTCTGCCGGGGGAAAAGGAGCTTATAGGCAAAGGAATTCATTACTGCGCTCACTGTGACGGTATATTTTATAAGGGAAAAACTGTTATAGTAGTAGGGGGAGGAAATTCAGCCGTATCAGATGCTCTGTATCTCTCAAGACTTGCCTCAAAGGTGTATGTTGTTCACAGGAGAGATACGCTCAGAGCCGAAAAAATATATCATGAACCTTTAATGAAAGCTGATAATGCAGAATTTATATGGAACAGCACCGTTGAGGCGTTTATCTTAGATGGAAGAGTAGCAGGCGCGAAAATAAAAAATGTCGTCACCGGGCAAATTATTGACATAATGTGTGACGGAATTTTTATCAGTATAGGGAGAAAGCCGGCAACAGATTTCCTCAAAGATGAGGTCAAGCTTGATGAAAACGGATATATAATTGCCGATGAGACTACTAAAACAGATGTCGCAGGAGTATATGCCGCCGGTGATGTGCGCGCCAAAGAACTCCGCCAGATAGTGACCGCCGTCTCGGACGGCGCTGTGGCTGCGCACTTTGCGGAAAAATATATTGCGCAAAATGGTGAGAGCGATACTTAAAAAGAAGCGGGCAGACTTAAAGCCTGCCGCGCTTCTTCGCAAAATGTTTATTCATTAATTCTGAAAATTAAAATTAATCGAGCCATTGCTTGTTTTCGCGGTTATACTGTTTTGGCTTGACGAAATTCTGCTGTAATCGTCAGAAACCTTATCGCCGTTTATTTTTATTGGGCCGTTGCTCGTGTCTGCGTACAGGCTGTATGAGGACTGAGGCTTGTCGGCGTTTACGGTAATAGAGCCGTTAGAGGTTTTTAAGTTAAAGGTGTCGCTTATAG
>CASFUI010000153.1 GCA_949297565.1 uncultured Eubacteriales bacterium | reverse complement strand
CCCTGCCTCTGTCCGCCACTATGGATTCACAGTTAAATATTCCTTTTTTCGTATAAAAGAAGGTTTCAAGAATGTTTCCTTTTCCAAGCGGTATTATATGTCCCTCAAAAATCGGCATTGCGGCAATAATCTCACCGTTGCGAATATCAACAATCTGACTGACATACACCCGTGCATGCTCAGGGTCATTTATGTTCTTTCCGCTCTGCACACTCAGCTCAATCTTATTTCCAACTGCCAAAACACTATCCGACATAGCCGCCCCCTTTTTTCCATTACCATTTTCCGAATTTCCGCCTGTTTCTGCATACATCTGCAAAAACGCCGGCTGCGATTACTGTTTTATTTTTCTGGAAAAAACATTTCTGAAAAAGTTTCTCACGCCGATATTCTTAGACGCTGTATGACCATTCTCCAGAACATCAGCTATATTCTGATAACACCTTGCAGCCGCAGAATTAGGATACATAAGCGTAATCGGCTTCTGCTTCATGACTGCCCTCGTTATATTATCATCATACAGCACCATGCCCAAATATTCCATCTTTATATTTAAAAATTTTGAGACTACGGCATTGAGTTTCTCATAAAGATTTTTTCCCTCGGTCTCACTTGAAACTCTGTTTGAAATCATTTTAATTTTATTATTTTCTGCGTCATATAATTCATTCATGCTCAATGCCTTCAGCAGCGCATATGAGTCCGTGACAGACGTAGGCTCTGGCGTAGTCACAAGAATTGTTTCCGGACACGCCACAAGAAACTCCATAACCGCAGGAGAAATTCCTGCGCCGGTGTCTATAATAATGACGTCGGCAAACTCCTCAAGCTGCGAGAGCTTCCCTACAAGACGCTTTACCTGCTCTTTGTCAAGATTTACAAGCTTTGCAATCCCTGAACCTCCTGAGATAAAACCAACCCCCTCAGGTCCCTGTGTGATAATTTCTTTAATCTCCATCCCCTTAAACATAAGGTCACCAAGATTATACTTCGGTATTATTCCAAACATAACCTCAACATTTGCAAGTCCGAAATCCGCATCAAGAATAACTACTCTCTTCCCCATTTTTCTGAACTGCAAAGCAAGGTTAATAGAAGTGTTTGACTTGCCTACTCCGCCTTTTCCGCTGGTGACGGCAATAACACGCGCATTTGAAACTAATTTCTGATTTTGAAGCTTTACAATATTTCTTAAGGTTTCTGCCTGGTCCATTATACACTTCCTCCCAACAGCTGTTTTGCCAGCGCCTGTTCGTTAATGAGTTCAATGTCATTTGGTACGTTCTGTCCCGACGTCGTATAAGAAAGCCTTGCACCCGTCAAAAGTCTGATATTTAAAATATTTCCGAGACAGCAGGTCTCATCAAGCTTTGTAAAAATAACCGACCAGTTCTTTACATCCTTATAACGCTCAGTTATATTTACCAAATCTTTATATTTAGTAGTTGTACTGAGCACGAGATAAATTTCCACATCAAATTTATCCTTGAGTTCTTCAGCTCTCTCAAGCATTTCCGAGAGCTCATCCATCTGCTCCTCCGATTTGTGAGAGCGACCGGCTGTGTCAATCATAATTAAATCATAATCTTTATACTCTCTCAAAGCCTCGTCGAGCTCATCAGACGAATAAACAACACTTACCGGACTGTCAATAATAGACGCGTATGTGTTAAGCTGCTCCACAGCGGCAATTCTGTACGTATCGGCAGTTACAAACGCCACTCTCGCATACTCCTCAAGCTTGAACTTTGACGCTATCTTGGCAATCGTAGTTGTCTTTCCCACGCCTGTCGGTCCTATAAAAAATACAGCCTTAGGCTTATCCCCAAGCTCTATCGGCTTAGGCTCTCCAAGCTTTAAAATAATCTTCTGATATACAGCCGAGAGAATACTGTCAATATTTGACTCTCTTTTTAGAGAGCTCTCAATATCCCCCATAATCTGGTCGGCATACTTTTCATCCACCTCGTTGTCTATCAGCTTATTATATATAAGCTTTATAAACTTCATGTTGGAATTTTCACGCTCCTGCACGGCTTTTCTTCCGGCATCGCGCTCTGTATCAAGTCTGCTTCTCTCATCATCATCTTCACGCTTCATATCATTTATCCTGCCCGAGCCCGAATTCATCTGACTCTGCAAAAGGCTGTGAAGAGAATCCAGCTTCTGCTCAATCACAGTTGATTCAGGCGGTACAGACAGCTTCTCATCAGCGACAAAATCAAGTTTTCCCGCAGGCTGTGAAACAAAGGAGCCCCCCGCAGGCGACACACCTCCGGAAACCGCGCCTCCCGTCTTATAAGCCGCGCCTGCCTGAACAAACGCCCTGTTAAAAACATCATCCCTGCGCACGTTTTTATTTACATACTCATCCTCTTCAAGAGCCGCTGTAATCTCTACAACGTCCTTTTTAAAAAGCTTAAAAATCCCTCTCTGCTTTAAAGTTTTTACATTAAGCACAACCGCGTTATTGCCAAGTTCTTCCTGCGCCTTTAAAATTGCTTCCTTCTCTGTTGCGCCCTGAAACTTTTTAACTATCATTTACTCTGTCACCATCCCAACTGACTGTAATTCCACATTAGGTTCAACCTCATTATATGAAATTACAATAATATCTTTGAAGTAATCCGAAACAAGCTTCTTAAAATAAAGCCTTACAATCGGAGAAGTAATAACAATAGGATTTTTACCCATATCTTCCAGCTTCTTAAGAGATTCCTTAAGGCTGGCGACTATTTTTTTGATTTTCTCCGGGTCAAGCGTAAGATAAGAGCCCTGCTCCGTATTTTTTACAGAGCCCATAATTTCCTGCTCAACGGCAGGGTCAAGTGTAACTACGTTTGTGACCTCGTTAGGCGGAAAATATTTTCCTGAAATTGCGCGTTTCAAGCTCTGTCTTACATACTCTGTAAGAATATCCGTATCTCTCGTAACAGGCGCATGGTCCGCAAGCGTCTCGAAAATCGTCACAAGGTCTCTTATAGAAATACCCTCCTCAAGGAGATTCTGAAGCACCTTCTGTATTTCACCAACACCGAGAAGTTTAGGAACCAGCTCCTCGATAAGAGTAGGATTGTTTTCCTTGACATTGTTGATAAGGTTCTGAACATCCTGCCTTGTGAGCAGCTCAGAAATATGCTGGCGAATAACCTCAGTGAGATGCGTAGCGATAATCGAAGGCGGGTCAACAACCGTATATCCAAGAGACTCTGCACGCTCGCGCTGGCTCTCGGTAATCCATATAGCAGGGAGATGAAAAGACGGCTCAAATGTAGGTATGCCTGTAATCTCTTCCTCCACGTAACCCGGATTCATTGCCATATAATGGTCAAAGAGGATTTCTCCCTCACTGACCTGAATACCTTTAATCTTAATTACATACTGATTAGGATTTAACTGAATATTATCCCTGAGTCGAATAATAGGCACAACCGCACCGAGCTCCAGCGCAATCTGACGTCTTATCATTACGACTCTGTCAAGCAAGTCTCCTCCCTGATTTACATCGGCAAGAGGAATAATTCCATATCCAAATTCAAGCTCAATCGGGTCAACATTAAGCAGGCTGACAACATTCTCCGGCTTTCGTATCTCCTGAGCCTCTGTCTCCTCTCTCTCGACTTCCTCCTCAATCTTAGCTTCGCCCTTCTTTCCGGAAAGCTTTCTTCCCGCAACAATAAGCAGTATTCCGAAAGGCACAAATATGTAAACAGGAAGCGGAGTCACAATACCCAGAAGCGCAAGCGCCGCGCCTACCATCATAAGCACCTTGTCGATAGAGAACAGCTGTCCGACAATCTCGTCACCCAGTTCTCCGTCACTTGACGCCTTTGTGACAAGAACACCTGTCGCAAGAGAAATCAAAAGAGAAGGTATCTGGCTGCAGAGACCATCACCGATTGTGAGAATTGTATATTTTGTAAGCGCCTCATTT
>CASFUI010000152.1 GCA_949297565.1 uncultured Eubacteriales bacterium | reverse complement strand
GAGCGTTAGATGAAGCCTTGTTAAGACCTCTGATCTGGCTTCTCATCTTCTCTGAGATTGAAAGACCTGCTGCGTCATCACCTGCACGGTTAATTCTGTAACCTGATGATAACTTCTCTGTTGACTTTGACAATGCGCTTGACACACTGTTCAACTGTCTGCTTGTGTTCATTGCTGATAGATTGTGCTGTACTACCATAATTGTTTCCTCCTTGAATTTCCGGTGGCTTCCCTGCCACTCATATTTTTTATTTTCAGACCACTTGCGTGTTCTGCTATATATTATATCGGACTTTTCTTTTAGAAATTTAGTCCGAATATAACCTTTTTAAAAATTTATTGCTGACACTATGACAAGTTTGCTTAGCAAACTTGCAAGCGTCAGTTCCCACAGTGCACGCCATATATGCTAAGCATATATGGCTCTCGGGCTTTTGCCCTATATAATCCGGAAAGCATATAATCGTTTTTGTGCAAGCACAGACGATTATATACTTTCCGCCTTATGCACTGCTCAATGCTTATTGACATTATACCATATCAGCCTGTGAATTTCCATATTTTATGTATTACTTTTTCTTGTCCATAAGCTGCGGCTCGTAGCTTAATTTATTCATATTCTGATAATATGTGTTTACCACCTTAGTGCTGCGTTTTGCGTTTTCTACTTCCTTTTTCATTCGCGAAAATGTGCTCTGAGCCAGCGTCTTATTTCTCGCCTCCTGAGCCTGAACCTTCACCGACAGTTCCGTGACCGCCTTGATAAGCTCTTTTATCCTTGCGATTTCCTTGCTGTACTCCTGCTTATGTCCGTCAAGAACAGCCTTAACCCTTGAAAATAATCCGTTAAAGCCTTCGTCAAGCTTGACAAGCTGCTCAATAAGATCAGCCTTCTCATCAATATTGCTCTGAAAGGCCTCACCGTCAAACTCCTGCGCAGCCAATATACTGTTCTGCTCTTCACTCAGCGAAGCTATACGGGTAAGCGTCTCTTTTTTCATCTCAAGGCTGTCTGTCATCATCTGAATATAGTTATCAGTCTCCATGCTTCACCACTCTCCGCAAAATACGATAAAAAATCAATGTATTTCAGCACCGTTTTTTGTCTTTGCCATAACCTCTTTCCACGTATCGCGCATTCCTCTAAGTTCACTAAGCGCCCGCTCAAGAAGCTCTCTGTCTTTTTTTATATTGGCTTCCACCAGAAGTTCATATATATATTTGTATATTTTGTCGAAATCCTCGGCAACAGCATATTTGTGATTCAGTGTTGACTGAAATTCAACAATAATATCCTCCGCCTTAGTGATATTAATATGAACCTTTTCCATATCATTCTGTTCTAATCCAAGAAGCGCTACATTGCAGAATTTAATTGCTCCGTCGTATAAAAGCAGTGTGAGCTCTGCCGGAGATGCTGTCATAATTTTATTTCTGTTATACTGCGCATACGCCTGGTTTATTGCCATTCCTTTGACCATACCTTTCTGCGCCGCAGCCAACGCATAAACAGCAGTGCTGCGGCTATGTGTTTTAAACTACCCGCTCAGGCAACAGCCTGGGCATATAAAATCCATAAATTATTAAGAAAAATATCCCGCAAGAGACGACTGTGTCTGATTAAGCTGTGCAAGAGCAGATTCCATACTTGAGAATTTTTTATAATAGTAATCTTCCCATCTCGTAATCTCGTCCTCTTTGTCAGCTATCTTGGTTGTGTACTCAGAATACTCTGTCGCCATCTGCTTATCGTTATAAATTGTGTAGATTGTTCTTAAGCTTGTCGACGTCATTCTGCTGCTCAAATCATTATAGACATTTGTCGCAAGCTGTGAGAAGAAGGATATAACCGTATCAGGATCGCTTGCAAGGGCAGCTCTGAGCTTATCCTCGCTCGCTGCTGAAACAGAATCGTCCGCATCACCGTCAATGTGATATACACCCTTTTCATTCTCTCCCGAATCGAAATACCCCTGTGTCTTTATACCAAAGCTTGCAAGAGAATACTTCACTCCGTTTATCTCAATAGAAGACGCCATAATCGTCTTTAAAGCAGAAGATGTATTTCCCAGTGTTGAATCCTTTCTGAGAAGAGAATCTTTAATCTTTTTCTCCCACTTCTCAATCTCATCATCTGTCATGGCTTCTTTTTCTTCGCTGGTCAAAGGCTCATAACCGCTGGAACTGTCAGCATTATAAGCTGTGTCCATAGCTTTGATCAGAGTGTTGTACTCCTCAAAGAATTCCTTTATCTGATTATAAATACCGTCTACATCCGTATCTGTTGTAATAGTAACCTTTTCTGTTCCCGTCAGCGCCGTAGCCTGTATTGTAAGTCCGTTTATTGAGAAATTGTTAGTGTTGCTCTCAAATGTTGCACCGTTAAGCACAATCTCAGCATCACTTCCCACAATTCTCACTGCCCCGGAAGCATCTGAAAGCGAACCTCCTGAATATAGCGACGCCATCTTCTGGCTGTACGCAACCTTTGCGTCAATCTCAGCATCCGAATCAGCCTTAAGCACCGCATTTTCAGCGTCAACCTCATCTGCAATTTTTTCATATGCGGATGTGTCTATATCAGTTGCCGATGCTGCGACAGCCTTTCCGTCATCGCCGATCGTAACATAATCAGCGTTATCACTCATAATCTTGGCATTCTGTTCATATACGGATATATTGTTCTCCAGCGTTGAAATCTTAGAGCTCTCGGAATTGAATTCCGTCAGTAAACCATCCTCTTCCAGCTTATCCGTGTCATACTGTATATTACCGTTATCATCTTTAACAATACTTCCGTCTTCGCCAACCTTTGCATACTGCGCGTACTTGGCCTCGAATTCGGACTTCTGCGTCGAAAGTGATGACTTTGCCTGGTCAATGCCGCCCCATGTGTCATCAGCATCCATAGTATCAATTATTGTCTTAGCCGCATTATACTTGTCAGCATAAGCCTTTGCCCTGCTCTCATAGCTGATTTTAACTTTATCGTATGCGGCATCCTTAATCTCATTGAGCGCATCTGCATCGCTCGCATAGGCAGCCCATTTCTCATACTCCGCCATATCGGCGTCATTTACCGTAAACAGCCCCATGCTCTGAAGCGCGGTGAGACCGCTGTCATTATTTGAGACAAGTGAAAAATCATGACTTGCTCCTGATGTCGCGGCACTTACGAAAAATCTCTGATTATTCTCATCAAAGCTTGCATTCAGCCCTGCTTCTTTAAGCTTGGTAACAAACTGATTCACAGTCATGTCGCCTGACACCTGAATATCCGTTGTCTTTCCGTCAACGGTAACCGTCAGAGAGCCGTCTGTAATTCCTTCCATTCCCTTAATATTCCCGAGCTTGCTGCTTCCCGTAATCTTGGCACTGTTTCCGTTGCCGTCAGTACCGCTTACAACGCCACCCGTAAGATAGCCTGTAGCCGCAAGCTTTTTAACTTCAAGCGTCTGAGTTCCGTTTACAGCAGAAGACCCTGCCGTAACCTTGGCGTAAACACTGTTGGAAATTGTTGCTGCTTTTAAATTATAATTCTTAGAAAATCTGAAAGAAGACAGCTTTCCAGAATAGAAGCTGTAAATGCTGGTATTCATAGTCTTCCAGCTCTCCTGCTTCCACGAAAGCTTTGTCTGTGCTTTAACCAGATTATCCTTCTGCAATGAATATGAAGATACCAGCGCGTTTACCAGCGCTTCTGTATCCATTCCTGATTGTAAACCCGACAATCTTATTGGCATAACTTACTCCTATCCGCACGTCCGTGTGCTAAAAACCGTCAATAGAATATTAAAATTCTAACGCTTCTCATCGACTAAAATTCCGGCAAGCTCCCATGCCCTAGCGAGCATCTCCAGCGCTTTTTCAGATGGGATTTCTTTTATAACCTCATCAGTTTCCTTATCCTTAATTTTAATCGTTATTCTGTTTGTCGGCTCATTATAGCCGAACTCGGCAACTGTATTGTGATTAATAATTTTGTTGAAATCATTGACGTCTTTCATTGTCGCCGCAGCCTTCTTTTCAGTTCCCGCCTCATCACCTGACGGCAGGCTGTCCTTAGCCTCTAACGGCTGTCCCGCAGCCCCTGCTGCAAGCTGTGCCGCCTCTAACGGCTCAACCGAAACAGCCTCTGGCGATGACTTTACCGATGCAGTCGTCTGATAAGACTGAGTACCTGAAACTCTGCTAATTGATTCAATTCCCATTTTTTCACCTCCGTGTGATAAAAACTTTATCTTGCTACTAAGAGTTATATCGGAAAAAATATAAACGAAATTAACCCGTTTTTAAAAATTATTTGTTATTCTTACCTCCGAAAAGCTGTTTAAGCCCATCTATATCAACAGACTCTGAAGCCTCCTTGTTAGCGTTCTGAATCTGAAGATATACTTCCTTTCTATATACAGGAACAGATTTAGGAGCTGATATTCCAAGCTTTATCTGGTCGCCCTTAATATCGAGTATCTTAATCTCTATATCGTCGTTAATGATGATTGCCTCATCCTTTTTTCTTGATAATGCCAGCATCCTACTCACCGTCCTTTTCTTTTTTTGAGTCCAGTATATCATAAATAGGCATTCTGACCTGGTAATCATCGTTATCGGCGATAAGCTGAATTCCCTTCATAGTATCTGCATTTATGATAATAGGAGCCTTTAGATTACATGTCATCTTAGTAATATCAGACGGTACTGTAAGAGTAACAAGCACGACAAGCTGCGCGTCTTTAATATTTTCACCGAGAGTATTGATAAGCTCGTCCTCCACAACAGGGTCATAATCCGCTTTCACAAGCTCAGGCTTCATTACCGGAAGCGCAAGAGCAGCATCATCAAGAGACTGCAGCCACATAATTGAGCTCTCAGCTTCTTTCTGCGCATCAAAAACAATCATATACTTTTTATACGATTCAAAGCCTATTATTCCTTTTTCAAATGTAATTATCTTATCCTCTGATGTATCAATCTCCCCAAACCATTTTGTCTGTACCTTCATGTCTTAACCAAACCTTTCTGCCACCCCTGCGGCACTTTGATGATTTATCCCAGAAAATCCAGCAGCGTCTGCTGAACAACCTTGCTTGCCGCCATAAGTGACGCGTTATAGACAAGCTGTGCAGAAGAATAGCCCACAACAACCTCCTCAATGTCTATATCCTCATTCTGAGACTTCAAGTTGGTAAAGTTGGTTTTTTGCTCTGTGAGCCTGCTCTTTGTCAAATTAAGTCTTGTCATTCTGTTTCCCACATCAGCCTTTGCCAGAGATGTCTGCTCCTGATAATCCTGCATTTTTCCGACTCCTCTTTCAAACGCATTGCTCATCTCTTCCTCAGCCAGCTCTTTCTGCTTTGTAAGGCCTTCCTTTATGGAGTTAAGCTTGCTCTGAGATTCGGCGTCACTGTACTGGTCCTGTCCAAGCATTCCCTCAACCTGCTCAATCTGCTTTTCCAAGTCTATTACATTATTAACCGAAGTAATCAAATCGTCAATATCTCTTCCGAGATAAATATTAAAGGCCTCGTTTGCCTCTGTATTTACCTTTAATTTCTGAGAAAAATTGATATTGTACTCAATATCTTCATTTACTTTATTGTATACAACACCTGCGTTATCCGGATTGTTGTCAACACAGTCAAAATACATTACAGGATTTAAGTCTCCCTTAATGAAATTGTCCTTTCTGTATGTAAACGAAAATCCGTCAGACGCATAAAGCTGATTATATACATTCTGCCCCAAAAGAAGCTCTCCGGTGGACGCATTAAACACTGCCTCGTCATCACCCGGCTGATAATTTGAGTCAGTGGTTGTAGCAGCAGCAATAGTTGTTCCGTCTGCCATTACAATCTCAAACGGACCCGCGTCGTCAACCTCACTGTATGCTATTCTTACACGGTGAACATCCGCAACATTAGGCGTTATTATATTTCCTGACGCATCAGTCTTGACATTGAGATTAAGAATATCATCATTAGTGTAGGCATTTGTGTATACCTTCTTAGTCTCAAGGTCATCTCTTGTAAATGACTGTGTTATAGTAAAATCCACGTCCGCCGCATCTTCGTCAGACTGATATGTAAGAGGTGTATCTGTCATAAAGCCCGTAAAGACATAACGTCCGGCATACTCGACATCCCCCTCCGCATAGTAAGCATCTCTGAGCTTATTAAGACTCTCCGCAATAGTGTTTCTCTCAGCCGAAGAGTATGAATCCGTAGCGCCCTGTGTACAGTAATCATACAAATCCGTAAGTATTGAATACGCCTCATCAAGAGCGCCCTCCGTAGTTTTAAGCCACGAATCCGCATCCGGAATATTTTTGTCAAGGTACTGGGTAACCTGATCGAGGCTGGCGCGCAGACGAAGCGCACGAATCGCAATAATAGGATCCTCTGAAGGCTTACTGATTTTTTTCTCTGTTGAAAGCTGATTATCTAAAGTATTGAGCTGATTTTTATTCACCTGGATATTCGCCATGGTGCTGTTAATCATCATCTGATTAGTAATTCTCATATGCTCCCTCCATTTCCTATAATCCGGTCTGGTTAATCAATTTATCATATATTTCATTCATAACTGACATCATCTTTGAGCTTAGATTATATGCCTGCTGGAACTTCATCAAATCCATTGCCTCTTCGTCCGTATCGACACCCATAACCGAAAGACGCTGATTGTGAATACTTGTCTTTAAATTGTTATAATTTTTGTAAAGATTTTCTGCCTTCTGAGCATCTATCGACATATCGCTGACAATACTTTCAAGGAAATACTTTGCGGTACCGCCGTCGTAAATCTTTTCAGTCTGGAGCTTGCTGAGCTCTTCCATAATCTCTGCCTTGCCCTCTCCGGCATTCTGGTCTTTTTTAGTGGCAAGCAGGTCTGCATTCTCAAGCAGGTCCGGATTGACCGTTACATTGCCCGCCGACATCACTGTTGTATTGTCCTGTGTTACAAACAGAGAAATTCCCTGATACTTTCCGTCAGAAGTATAGCCCGACTTCATAATCTGATTAACCGCGTCGGTAAATGTCATTATAAACTGATTGAGCTGAGCCTGATAGTATGGAACTCCCTTGTATGTAGTATTGTTTTCTGTCTGGTTTTTGGTTTCAAGTGTGAGGTTTCCGTCCGAATCCGTTATCTCATCCCCGTTCTCATCAACAGCTATAGTTTCTATCTCTCCGTTGCAGCCGTCACGAATATCCACAAGTCCCTTTAAGTGTCCTCCCAGTGAGGTATTGTAAATATCGAACTCCTGACCCGAATTCCACTGTATATCATACAGTCCCTCCGCATCAGTGGCGTTTCGCTTTTCCTCCCTTGCAACTGTCTTAAGCGTGTTGTAGCTGTAAGATGAAACAAGGCTCTGTCCGTTAATTCTTACTGTAAAGTTTGTAAGATTGTTTCCCAAATCCTCTTCTGTGGTCTCAACATTTACAATCTCTGAAAGCTCATCAATCATGGCGTTTCTCTTGTCGCGGAGGTCGTTTGCATTTCCGTAATTGGCCTCAATCTGATTAATCTGTCTGTTGAGTGCCGCTATATTTTTAGCGTATGAATTAATCTGCTCTACCGCGTCTTTAATTTCATTGTTGGCATCCTCCTGAATATTTCTCAAATTGGTGCACAATGTATTAAAGTAATCAGCCAAACTCTTTGCGTTATTGATGAGCTGATTTTTTGCAGCCACCTCACCCGGAGTTATTGTAAGCTGATTTACAGCCTCATAAAAATTTTCATACTCTACCGAATATCCCTCAAGAATAAATTCGTTCAGATAGTCCTCAATCTGCCCCATATAGTTATCCTTCACGGAATACTGACCGTAATTTGCCTGGTTATTGCGGTACTTCGCATCATAGTAGCTGTCTCTTATCTGTGTGATTTCCGTCACGACAACTCCAGCGCCGAGCGTACCGTAAGTGGTGTAATTCCTGATCGCGTCTGCCGCGGTAGTATTTGCCTGCTGTCTTGTATATCCGTCAGTATTGATATTGGAAATATTGTGTCCGGCAACGTTCAGTGATGTATTTGCAGCCTGAAGTCCCGAATATGCTATTGTTAATCCAAAAAATGTTGATGCCATATGCCTACCTCATTTCTGCATTTGCTTTTAAAGTGCTCCCAGCGATGTCACAAGATGTTCAAGCATCTCACTGATTACATTGATATATCTTGAAGAAGCATTGTATGCCTGCTGGTATTTAATCATTTTTTCAAGCTCCTCATCGGAAGACACGCCCTCTGTCTGAAGTCTCTGGTCGTCATAGCCGTCAACCATTGTCTGCTGATGATTCACATAATTGTTTAAAACACTTCCGGTAGTTGAAAACTCACCTATAAAATTATTATAAAATGTATTGAAGTCTCCCACTGCATACATTTCAGGATTAAGAGAAGCAAAATCCTCATTCCATACATCCACAAGCTCCTGTCCTTTTGCCATATCCTCTTTTCCGTCATATGTAGTCATAGGAATTTTGGAAACATCCTGTGCTACAGTTGAATTCATTACAAGATTTCCAAGCTTATACTCTGAACGGTCTCCTCTTTCGTTCTGATTGTTATGGACATATATGTCGCTTCCGTCAGCCGCTTTTATAACAACATATCTCTCAGTATTCTGTCTCGAAAAAAGCTCCTCACCGACAGTCCTGTCTTCATCCATGCCGTAGTCTGTCTTATCCATATCGAGAACAGTATAGTTGTATGAAGTTACATCCGCCTCATTATTACCGTCCGCATCTGTATACAGCTTTTCTTTTGACTCATAGCTGTAAGTTCCGTCATTATTGTCAAAGCCCTGTATCTCATTGCCGTTTTTGTCGTAAAGAACAGCCTCAGTCGATGTATAGCTGTATGTGTTCGGCATAATCTCGTTGCCGTCAGCATCGGTAAGCGCATCGGTTACCACCATTTCCTTCTCAGGGCAAAATACCTCATTGAGCTTCTCAACAATTCCGTTTACAAGCTTGTCGAGCCCCGCAATCGCACTGAGTATAACAGAAGGCTCTATATACTTGTTGTAGTATGCCTGCTTTTCCTCGTATTCGGCATAGTCCATATCATACTGCCTCTGTCCCTCGGCAGTCGTCAAATCATAATCCGACTTATTCGGCTTTACCGGTACATCTGTGTAATCCACATTCACGCTGCCCCTGGCGAGAAGCAGCCCTTTAAGCTCTCCCTTGTCTGAGGATATGGACGCGGAATACAGCTCCGATTCATTATAGACATCGCGTTCATAGCCCTCCCATACCGGAATAAGCAATGTAGAATCATCGTATGTCCTGAAATTCATCTTGGCAACAGAAGATTTTGTGACAAACGGAACATTCTCAGCCGTCACATACACCTCTCCGTTCTCTGTCTCATAATAAGAAATATCTATGTAGCCGCTGAGCTCATCCAGCAGCACATCTCTCTGGTCTCTGTAATCATTGGCGCTCTCAATTCCCGCCGCCTCTATCTGGGAGATCTTTTTATTTAACGCATATATTTCGTTGCCAATGCTGTTAATTTTTTCAACCATATTGGAAACCTGTACATTGAGTGTTGTCTGGTAATCCTTCAAGCCCTGATAAACCGCTTCAGATCTCGTAAGAAAAGCTGACGCGCTCTGAATAAGCGAAGAACGCTTTACTGTGCTTGACGGCTCCTTGCTGAGCTCGTTTATTGAGTTGTAGAGATTAGTCAGAAATTCCTGATAAGTCACGCCCTGCATCTCACCTAACTGGTCCTCTACCTCTTCAATAGCCTTATACTGGCTTGAATAATATCCCAGTCTTCCGTTTTCCTGACGGTACGCCTTATCGATAAACTCATCTCTTATTCTTCTTATTTCAGAAATGCCGACACCCAATCCGTATGTAGAACTGATAGGCGAACCGTAGCTTCCTCCTATCGTTACATACTGCGTATCCTTAAAGGCGATCTGCTGCCTCGTATATCCCTTTGTGTTAATATTCGCAAGATTGTGCGCCGTTGTATTTAATGCTGTCTGTGCTGATTTCAGTCCTGATGCGCCAACAAACAGACTCGCCATTCCATTAGCCATGTAATTACTTCCTCCTGCCGATACTGCTCATCCGTAAGCCGGGCAGATACTCCTCCTTGAGCATCCCGTTTTCCCCATCATCCTGCCGCGGTGGTTATTGACTGACTTAAATGAAATAAAAAGTCACTGACTCAGTGGCTTTTTATATATAATCTGTGCAATCGCTTTTGCACAGCAGATTTATATTTTAAATATTACTGCTTGGCATCAAAGCCGCCTGCCACAGGAAATGTATTTTGCTGTTCATAAGCGCCTTTGCTGTAATTGCCTGTCTGAGGAGCCACCACCGAATTTCTTGCCAGATTGAGCTCAAACTCAATCATATCCATAGACTCCTGCAATAACATTTTATTATTCTCATTTATCTTCGTAAGCCGGCTGAGAGTTCTTTTCAGCTTAAGATGAACTTCCTCAAGTGCCGCCTGCTCTTTTGGCTGACCTGACAGCATATCGACAATTTTTTCTATCTTCATGCCCTCTTTAGGAAGATTGAGCACATTGCAGATGTCATTTACATTTTCCTCTCTTTTGGCATCCAGCTTATTAATATTGTCGATAAACTTCTGTTCATATCCTAGAATTTCCTGAAGCTTCTCTACGTCTCCTCCGACTATGGCGGAGGTTTTACGTTCCGAAAGTTCTGTCAGACCTTCATATTCTGTATTTTCTTTGTCAAGTACATCAATAAGTGTCTCTATCAAACTCGCCATTTGCAAAACCCCGCCTAAAATACTAACGTCTGTGCATTATCAAGTATCTTGTCCGCAACCGCTTCTGAACTGATACTGTACGTTCCTGCCTCCATCTGTGCCTTGATGCTTGCGACCTTGTCCATACGCACATCTGATGCGCTGTTAACGGCAGCTCTCGCTGTATGATAGCTGTTAGCCGTGTGTGAAATCTCAAGCTTATCACTGAAAGAGTATGCATTTCCCGCCTTCTTTACTGCTGAAACACTGTTGCTGTTTGACTTGTAAAGCTGGCTTACCGCATTATACGCCTCAACACGCATACTAATCGCCTCTCTTTCTATAATTGCTGTTTTGTATTCTTGTGAAATGTATCGGATGTTTGCCGGCTTTTCTTAACACTAAATTGTAATTTTTTTATTTTCAATGAAATTTTCGGGGAAAACCCATAAAAAGAGTACGCTTGCGAACTCTTTCGGGAGGCGCGGATTCATAAGAATAAAAAAATCCTCTGATTAATATGAAAATTTCACCAATCAGAGGATATACTAAGTTTATTTTATTAATTACAATATGACCCACTATTACTGTCTGTGCAGATAGCGCATTCTTTCGCTGTCTTTAGCCGTACTCTTTCTTGGACCAGGCACCTCGACACTGGTTCCGTACATGCTTCCAAGCTGGCTTGCCAGCGTAGACTTGCACGAATCACAATATTTGCCCGATTTAATCATCTTGCCGCAATTCTCACATTCAATTCCTATAGGGGAATCATCCGCAAAACAAAGCCTCTCCTCACGCACCCACTGCTCAATCTGTCTTACACTGACATCACAATCCTCAGAAATCTGACTCATGGTTGCGTTTTTGTTTTCTTCTATGTATTCCTTGACCGCGTCAAACTTATCTTCAAGCTTTCGGATGCAATCCGGACACAAATGTCTGTAAGAGCCTCCTATATAATTGTATAAGCGTCCGCATCCCCTGCAATTTCTTACGTCCATAAAAAATCCTCCACAAATATTCAAAGGCTTTGTCACTATGTTTGCTCTGGTGTACCCACCGCTGCATCAGCCTATCCCCCTGCCGATGCAAAGACTCAGACAGAACACGCTCTCTGCACCGCACGCCTTGAGCGCCCCGGCGCAGGCGTCCGCCGTTGCCCCGGTAGTGTAAATATCGTCAATCAACAATACTTTTTTATATTTTACAACATTTGCGCGAACAATAAAAGCCCTTTCGAGATTTTTTATACGCTCCTGCTCATCAAGCAGTTTCATCGGTTTTGTCTTTTTTGTCCGCGCCAAAATATTGCTGTCTGTCCTTATTCCGGTCAGTTTACTGAGTTCTTCCGCCATCAGCTCAGCCTGGTTATATCCTCTTATTCTCAGTCTGTCTGCGTGCAGCGGCACCGGAATAATAACCTGCGGCGCCCACTCATCAATCAGAAGCCCGCACCGCTCTTTTATCTGACGGGAATACCACGCCGCATACTCTCTGCAGCCTTTATATTTATATCTGTAAACAGACTGTTTTATTCCCTCTGAATACGCAAACACCGCAGCTCCCTGCTCAAAAACATGTTCAGTCCTCTGACAGTCATAGCAGTACTCGCTCTCCGTCTCTGAGAGCTGTTTCCCGCACTTCAGACATCTGTCCTCATTTATGTAGACCAGCCTGCTGCGGCACTCCTCACATATATCAAGCCTTACCCCGCGCACATACGGCGCCGGTTTTCCGCACACAGGACACGCCGGCGGATAAACCGCGTTGATTAAAACTTCCTTTAAGCTTCTTATACTTTCTCTTATTGTCACATCCTCCGTTTCATGCAAGCCAGAGCCTTTACCGCAAATGGCGCTTCGCCACCGCTACTGTGCCGCCGCCTCAAGTATTCTCTCGTCAAGCGAAGAATATCTGCGCTGCTCCGTTTCGTTTTCCGCCATCTGGTGAAAGCAGGATTCATTTCCCACCATGCACACACACTTTCTCGCTCTCGTGACGGCAGTATATAAAAGATTCCTGTTCATAAGCATTCTCGGCCCCGGATACATCGGAATTACCACAGCCGGATATTCGCTTCCCTGCGATTTATGCACAGTTATGGCATAGGCAAGCTCAAGCTCCTCGAGCTGATTAAAATCATAATTTACATATCTCTCATCATCAAACTTTACCGTAAGCTGTTCCGTAAACGCGTTAATCTCGGCTACCACCCCGGTATCGCCGTTGAACACACCGCTTCCGGCATCGCATGGAATACCGTATCTGCTTCTCTTCTCCCACTCAAGCTGATAATTATTTTTTATCTGCATTACCTTATCGCCCTCGCGGAATGTTGTCTCACCGAATACCTTTTCCGCTTTTCCCGGTGACGGGGGATTTAAAAATTCCTGCATTATCCTGTTAAGTCTTAGCGAGCCGACAGCCGACTTTTTTGACGGCGTCAGAATCTGCACCTCGTTTACCTGAGCGCCTACATATTCAGGGAGCTTCTGTTTTACAAGCGTGCATATCGCCGCGATAATTTCATCGGGCGTCTGCCTTCTCACAAACAAGAAATCCCGGCTGTATTTATTTAATATAATTTTCTCTCCCCGGTTGATTTTATGCGCATTAATTACAATCTCACTCTCTGCCGCCTGCCTGAAAATTTTTTCAAGCTTAACTACAGGGAAACAGCCGGAGGCTATAATATCCTTGAGTACATTTCCGGCGCCTACGCTAGGAAGCTGGTCGGTGTCGCCTACAAGAATAAGTCTCGTCCCAACCGCAACAGCCTTCAGCAGGGAATTCATAATACTTATACCCACCATAGACATCTCGTCCACGATAATTACATCAGTCTCAAGCGGATTTTCTTCATTTCTGTCAAAACGAGTTCCGGCAGTCGTCCTCGTTTTGTCCTCCTCAGGAGCTCCGCATACCTCCAAAAGCCTGTGAATAGTCTGCGCCTCAACGCCGCAGGTCTCCGTCATGCGCTTAGCCGCTCTGCCGGTAGGCGCCGCGAGGCGAATATCCATCCCCTCCATTTGAAAGTACTTTATAATTGTGTTAATGGTAGTCGTCTTTCCTGTTCCCGGTCCTCCGGTTATCACGACAAGCCCGTTCCTGACAGACTTTTTTACGGCTTCCCTCTGGATTTCATCGAGCTTTATATCAAGCCCCTGCTCTATTTTGGTTATAGCCGCATCAAGCTCCGCTTCGTCGCATGAATACTGTATATCCAAATCACACAGCATTCTCGCAGACGATGCCTCCATGTAATAATACTGTGCCGCATATACATTGTTATGACCGTCTTTTTGCTTAACGACAATCTTCCTCTCGACCGCGAGATCCATGACATACTTTTCCATGTCTTTAAAATCTATCAGCAGAAGCGACTTTACATACTCCTCAAGCACTTCCATCGGCAGATAGACATGCCCCTGTCCTGCTGCCTGACACAGCACATAAAAAATTCCGCTCTTTATTCTGAAATCAGAATCAACCTTAATTCCCACTTTAGACGCAATGTCATCGGCAATCTTAAATCCCACGCCTTCTATGTCGTCGGCAAGTCTGTATGGATTTTCCTTTAAAATCGTATAAATATCCTGTCCGTATCTGGAATAAATTTTGTTGGCGAGCTTCATGCTTATGCCGAACTCCTGCATAAACATCATTGCCCTGCGCACGTCTCTCTTATCCGTGAGCTGCGCCGCAATATCCATAGCTTTTTTGATGCTGATGCCCTTAATCTCAGCAAGACGTTCCGGCTCCTCCTCCATAATCCTGAAGGTGTCGTCGCCAAAGGTTTTAACGATAGTCTCGGCGAGCTTTTCACCGATTCCCTTGACCGCACCGGAAGCAAGATAGCGCCTCACAGACTTTTCATCATCCGGCGCTTTAAATTCATAAGACTGTATTTTAAACTGCATATAGTATACAGGATGCTTTACAAACTCACCCTGTGCAGCTATAAATTCACCTGCGCTGATATAACTCAAAATACCAACGCAGGTTATCTCTTCACCTTTATATGTAATATCAAATACCGTATATCCGTTATCCTCATTGCGAAAAATAATATTCTCCACAAATCCCTCAACGTATTTTACAGCTTCATAATCCAAAATTACTCTACCTCACTAACTCCGTAGTTTCTCTTCATCTGCTCGTAGAGCTGCTGCGCAAGCCCAAGTCCCTTGCCGCCGTTGGATTCCGTCATCTTCTCCGCAATAACCTGCATCATCTCATCACCGAAATAGCTTGACATTGTGCTCATTCCGGCATCAGAATTCTCAGTCATTCCGAAAAGAGACGCATAAATATTGCTGTCATCTGTATCCCCGTCGACCTTGGACATTTTTACCATAGACTTCATCATCTGCTCTATAAAATAGCTCTCAAAGTCCTTGCAGACCTCCATAAGCTCGTCGTCGGTAGCCTGCGAATAATCTGTGTTGTTCAGCTTATTCTCAAGCGAGCTTGTACTGCCGGAAGCATATGTACCGTTTGTATAGACTGAATTGATATTGCTGATTATACTGTCCATATCATACCTCCGTTACATTATCTCTTAAGATTATTTGCCTGCTCAAGCATTGTGTCTGATGTGGTAATAGCTTTCGAACAAAGCTCATACGCTCTCTGCGCAGTAATCAGATTAACCATCTCCGTTGCAACATTTACGTTTGAAGCCTCAAGATAGCCCTGCTTTAAAGTACTCCTCTTGCCGACATCATCATACGCCTCATTCAGAGGAAGTCCTGACGCGTCGCTCTCTGTGAGATATGAGCCTCCGACCTGAGTGAGACCTGAAGGATTGCTGAACTGGTAAAGACCAATCTGTATTCCTATAGGCTGAGCGTTGCCCGCCTCATCCGGATAGCAGATATTGCCGTCCGAATCAACCGTAATCTCATTTATCTGATATTCCTCTGTAATCACGATAGGCTGTCCGTCAGAGCTTAACACAGGATAGCCCTCAGATGTGCACAGCATTGAGCCCTCTGTTCCAATCGCGAAGTAAAAATTGCCGTTTCTTGTATAATAAGTCTCTCCGTCAACATTCTGAACTGCGAAAAAACCGTCGCCGCTGATATAAAAGTCAGTAGTGCTGTCTGTTGCATTAGGCGAACCCTGAGTGTAATGTGCTGTTATTGAAGAAATTCTTGAGCCAAGCCCCACCTGCGCGCTCACCGGCTTAAATTCACCGTTGGCGGAGGTTGTCAGCGCCTGCATGTCCTGATAAAGAAGCGACTTGAACTCTGTGCTCTGCGACTTAAAGCCGACAGTATTTACATTAGCAAGATTATTTGCTATAACGTCTACATTCGTCTGCTGCGCCATCATTCCCGATGCGGCAGAATATAACGACCTTACCATATGTCTCTCCGTTTCTGCATAAATTTACGCGTATATTATAATTCCGAAATAGTTACCGTTTTACCGAGCATCTCATCTATAGCGTTGATAACCTTCTGGCCGCTCTCATACTCTCTTGCGATAGTAATCATCTCGACCATCTCGGATACAACATTAATATTTGACGCCTCTTTATAGCCTTGGTTTACAGCCGCGGTCACAGTATCCGTCTGCGTAGCTCCCTCAACCGCGCGGAAAAGATTCTCGCCGTACATCTCAAGGTAGTTGTAATCCTCAAAATCCGTGAGCAGGAATGTATCTATATACACACCGTCAGCGTAAATCTCTCCCGTAGTCTCGACCGTCAGCTCGTCAATATTTGTCGGAAGCTGTATCGGTCCGTTCTGTCCCAGAACATAATCACCATCCTTGGTAACCAGATAACCCTCTGAGTTCATCTGGAAAGCCCCGTCCCTGGTATACATTGTTGATGTCTCACCAGCCTTATTCGTAAAGGATATATTAAAAAATCCTTTTCCTGACAACGCAAAATCGTATGTATTATCCGTAGTTATAAATGAGCCCTGATCCCAATTACGATATGTCTCACCGATTTTCGCCCCAAGCGAAAGCGTACCGATATTCTGATTGAGATGTCCTACTGTCAAATCCTTAACCTTAATACCGTATACCGAATCAAAGGACTGTGTTGTACAGCCCTCCTTCTTGAAGCCCGTTGTAGTTGCATTTGCAAGATTGTTGGACACGACATCAAGCCTGTGCTGGCTATTCACCATTCCCGTGTAAGCAGTGTATAACCCTTTTACCATAACCTGACCTCCATCCTGCCGCCGCATGCAGCATTTGTTTGCTTTTTGTATAATACCACATTTCGTCTGTAGTTGTATATCGGCACTCTCTGCCGAAAACTTAACAGCAAAATCTTATTTTTTAAAAAATTTTATTCTACGGCAATTACCCTCTGTGATATACCGCCAGATATTACTCTTCTCTGTAACCTGCGAGGAATTCAATGAACTTGCCTGTTCCGATAGCCACCGCTGTCATAGGGTCCTCTGCCGTCATAGTGTTGATGCCTGTCTTTGCCTCAATCAGGTCCTCAAGACCGGACAGAAGGCTTCCTCCTCCTGTGAGCACAATTCCTCTGTCTGCAATATCAGACGCAAGCTCAGGAGGCGTCTTTTCAAGAACGCTGTGTACAGCCTCAACAATCTGTGATGTCGCCTCTCTCAAAGCCTCCTCTGTCTCCTCTGAGGTAACCTCGACAGTCTTAGGAAGTCCGGTAACAAGATTACGTCCCCTTACATTCATGGTTGTAACCTCTGCTCTCGGATATGCCGAGCCAATCTTAATCTTAATATCCTCCGCTGTTCTCTCACCTATGAGAAGGTTATGTTTTTTTCTCATATATCTCACAAGCGCCTCATCAAAATCATCGCCTGCAATCTTAATAGATGTACTTACAACTG
>CASFUI010000151.1 GCA_949297565.1 uncultured Eubacteriales bacterium | reverse complement strand
CTAAGGGGCTTTACAACCGCAGCGAGATGGTGGAGATAAGGCATGAACTCACAGTCAGACGTCAGAAGCTGAGAACTCAGATAGAGTATAACGAGACAAGGATTGAGGACGCGAAGGATAATATAAGAAGAGCGACTAAAATCAGGCCTGAGTTTACTGATGAGGTTGTTGAAATACTTGATGAATATGAGAAGCGTTCTATGTGAACTATCAAGGAAGTATTTCTAATAAAGTCCAAGAGTAAATTTTTGCTTGCCAATTATGGCACATGTGTTAAAATTAGTTACAGTTTAGGCTATTTATAATGGAGGAAAAGAGGAAAGTAATCATGATGAAAGAGAGATTGCAGGAAATCAGGGAAAAAGCATTATCGCAGATCAGCTCCACTGATTCGCTTGAAAAATTAAATGAGATAAGAGTTTCATTCCTCGGAAAGAAGGGCGAACTCACAGAGGTTTTGAAGGGAATGAAGGACGTTGCTGTGCAGGATCGTCCTATGGTAGGTCAGATTGTAAATGAGACGAGACAGGCCATCGAGGAAATGCTGGAAAACACAAAAAAAGAACTTTCTTCAAAGCTGAGAGAACTTCAGATGAAGGCGGAGGTTATCGACGTAACTCTTCCTGCGAAGAAAAATAATGTGGGACACAGTCACCCTAATACGCTTGCGCTTGAGGAAATTAAGAAAATCTTTATCGGAATGGGATATGAGGTTGTAGAAGGCCCTGAGGTCGAGTACGATTACTATAATTTTGAGGCATTGAATATTCCGGCAAATCACCCTGCAAAGGACGAGCAGGATACATTCTACATCAATGACAAAATTGTTCTTCGTACGCAGACATCTTCCGTTCAGGTACGTGAAATGGAAAGGGGAAAGCTTCCTTTGCGTATGATTTCACCGGGGCGTGTTTACAGGGCTGATGAGGTTGACGCAACACACTCTCCTTGCTTTCATCAGGTTGAGGGTCTCGTAATTGACGAGAATATTACATTTGCGGATTTGAAGGGAACTCTTGTAGAGTTTGCAAAGGAAATTTTCGGACCGGATACAAAGGTAAAATTCAGACCTCACCATTTTCCTTTCACAGAGCCTAGTGCCGAGATGGACGTGTCATGCTTTAAATGCGGCGGAAAGGGCTGCCGTATGTGCAAGGGCGAGGGCTGGATTGAGATTTTAGGCTGCGGTATGGTCCACCCGCATGTTCTTGAGATGAGCGGAATTGATACCGAAAAATATACAGGTTTTGCTTTTGGCGTAGGTCTGGAGAGAATTGCGCTTCTCAAATATGAGATTGATGACATGAGACTTTTATATGAAAATGACACTCGTTTCTTAAAGCAGTTTTAACAGGTCGAATATACGGCAGCATGACACGGCTGTACGGGTGTGACGCTTGTCTGCTGTACGCGGGAATAAAATGAATTGAAAGGGATTGTGAAATCATGAATACATCTTTAAATTGGATTAAGGCGATGGTGCCGGGACTGGATGATGTTACAGACCAGCAGTTCGCGGATGCTATGACGCTTTCGGGAACAAAGGTAGAGGGCTATACGGCATACGATAAGAATTTGGATAAAATTGTAGTAGGACAGATTGAGTCCGTAGAGAAGCATCCTGATGCGGATAAGCTGGTTGTGTGTCAGGTTAATGTTGGAGGAAGCACGGTACAGATTGTAACAGGAGCTCCAAATATAGAGGTCGGCTCATCAGGGCAGAAAGTGCCTGTTGTTCTTGAAGGAGGAAGGGTTGCAGGAGGTCATGACGGCGGCGCGCTTCCGGAGGACGGAATAAAGATTAAGAAGGGAAAGCTTCGCGGAGTGGAGTCATACGGAATGATGTGCTCTATTGAGGAGCTTGGCTCATCGAGAGAATTTTTCCCGGATGCTCCCGAAAACGGAATATATATATTAGGCGATGACGCCGAGGTCGGCTCAGATGCGGTTGCATATCTCGGACTTGACGATACGGTATTTGAGTATGAGATTACAAATAACCGTGTTGACTGTTACAGTGTAATCGGTATTGCAAGAGAGGCGGCAGCTACGTTTAATAAGCCTTTTAATCCACCGGCTGTAACACAGACAGGCAATTCCGAGAATGTAAACGATTATATCAGTGTTGAGATTGAGGCGGAGGACCTCTGCAAGAGATATACCGCGAGAGTTGTAAAGAATATAAAGCTTGCGCCTTCGCCTAAGTGGATGCAGCACAGACTTATGACGGCAGGCATACGTCCTATAAATAATATTGTGGATATTACAAATTATGTTATGGAAGAGTACGGACAGCCGATGCACGCGTACGACTATGACAATATCGCAGG
>CASFUI010000150.1 GCA_949297565.1 uncultured Eubacteriales bacterium | reverse complement strand
GGACAATATCAAATGTGATAAGTCCCTTTAATCTGTTGCTGGCGACATCATGCCACCTCCCTTCAAAAAATAGTTTATTCTCTGCTTTACAAGATATCTTTTAAGTATTTTTTTAACCCGTCACGGTATTTCTGCGTAAGGATTAAATACTGCTGTTGTTCCTCTGGCGTCCACTCGTTCCAGATTTTATTCTCCGCTTCATATAAAGGGTATATTTTCTCTGCCGCAAATTTTTCTCCTTTTTCTGTTAGGCAGAGAATCGTATTTCTTCCTTTTCCATGTTCCAGATATACAATTCCGTCTTTTTCTAAATTGCGAATAGCAGAGTTTATTGTCTGGCGACTGATACCTGTAAGTTTACTTACCTCGCTTTGCAGACATCTTCCGTCTTTCTCGCAAAGCACATATAAGATATTTTGAACACTGTCTGAAACCCCCGTTTTTACAGCAGCCTCATGGTATAGAGCATTAATTTCTCCTGCTAAATAGGTGTACTGCCCTGCTTTTAAATAGTGCATATTCCGTCTCCTTGTCTTTTACTGATTTAATTTACTTTGTTATCCACGGTACGCAAACCGGAAAGGCAATTTGAAATTCGTTGTCTGATTTCGTACATTGTTTATTATATCCGATTTCGTACATAAGTCAATATTTTTTTGCAAACATGACTTTTTATGTTCTAACACGTTCCAAAGCACATAACGCATTTGTAAGAATAATTACCTTTCCGCGCCTGCGGAGCATTTTTATTCTACAGGAAGTTCAGAGAACTTTCCTACAAAATAAAAACAGACTGCTTTTATAACAGTCTGTCGCCGTTAGATTTTTATTTCTCTTGAGTTAAAAGCCTGCTCAGAGTGTCAGCAAACTCCTCTATGTAATAGTTGTTTTGGTCCTTTCGCCAAAAGGCGCAGTAATTGCGCATAACCTGTCTGTCGCCTCGATATACAGGGAGACGTCTGATAGAGGCTTCCTCCGGCGGCAGTGTTCCCACGCTTTCAATAGGCAAAAATCCACGATTGCTGACCACCAACATACGCCCTTCTGCCAGGTTATCAGCAAACAAATAGCTTCCGCCAAATCCCAGGGTATTTTGATAATACTCCTGTTCCGCGTTCTGCTGTTCCCTGGATGAGATTAGAATGCATGGCATCCGTTTCAATTCCTCCAGCTGAACACAGTCTTTTTGGCTCAGCGGATTATACACAGATATTTCCGCATAGCTGCCACACTGCATAAGTTCAAAATTCACATAATAATCTGAAAACGCCCGTCTTTGTTCAATCAAAACCAGGTCCACGCCGCCAAAACGCAGCAGATCATAAAGTTCTTCATGAGTACCGTTGACAATATTAATATCTATCTCCGGATAAACTCTGGAAAACTCCGCAATTGCCTGATGAAGCTCCAGACCGCTGTAACAGCGCAGATAGCCTATGCGCAGCTGCATCTCGTTATCCGTACCCAACCGCTTCGTCTCATGAATCAAATCATCCACCTGCTCCAAAATAACTTTGCAGTGGGAATAGAAATATTGTCCTGTTGGTGTAACGGTAAACCGGCGGTTTTTACGATGAAGCAGCTCTACTCCCAGCTCATTTTCCAACGATTGAATCTGCTGGGATATGGCTGACTGGGAAATGTAGCATTGCTCTGCTGCCTCAGTAAAACTATTGCAGTCAACAACGGCAACAAAATATTTCATCTGTCTGAGCAGCATGGCCTAATCCTCCTTTGATAGCATATTCTCTGTAAGATTTCTTTTATGTGGATTTAAAGGCTTTTTAGCGTATTCTGATACGCCGCAAAAATGACCGAATTTTTTCTCTGAAACAAAATTTTATATTTTTATTATATACGAATAACGGTATAAAGTCCAATACTTTAGATAATATTCGTTGCTGCCTTAACTTATTTCCTGCTGTGCCGGACCCTCCTTTAATTTTCCATTATGTTCAAAGCAGGAGCCATGACATGGACAATCCCATGTTTTTTCATCAGGGTTCCATTCAAGCTGACACCCCAGATGCGGACATACATTATCCACCTTATATACTTTATTTTCCCAGGACTTATACACCCCGGCTTTTTTGCCGTCTGCACGCACAACAGCCCCATGATCAGCACGAAGCGTATTTACTGTATCACACGGCATCTGAAAAAAGCGCTTTGCCAGTCCGCTTACCGACTTTCCTCCGTCTTTTATTATCTGCAAAAGCTCCTCCGCTGAAAATCTTGCCGGAGAAAATACATCGGCATAAGAATTTTCCGCTCCGCAGATTATATCACGAAATATCATTGCAGACACCATAGAAGATGTCATTCCCCACTTTTTAAACCCCGAAGCTACAAACCAGTCTGGTCTGCTTGAGGAATATCTTCCTATAAACGGTATACCGTCGCCGGTAATACAATCCTGAGCAGACCAGCATGCAGCCTCTCTGTTTTGCGGATAAAAGCCATTAGCCGCCCTTCTAAGAGATGCGTATTTTCCGCCTGCTTTATTATCACCTGTACGGTGGCTTCCTCCTCCAATGAGCGTATACTGTCCATACTGCCTGAATGACAATGAGTCAGGTCCGTCGCCTATATACATGCCCTCAAGCTTTTGGCCATTCTCAACCGCCAGAACGTAAGAGCGCTGCTGGTGCATTCTCAAAAAATACATTCCCGGAAAATTGATAAACGGATAGTGTGTGGCAAAAATTATTTTATCCGCCTTCACTGTCCCGCTGTCCGTTATCACCATATTATTTTCGACTTTTTGTACCCGTGTATTCTCATAAACAGTCAGCTTATCTGCCAGCGCACTGATGAATTTAAGCGGATGAAACTGTGCCTGACGCTCAAATCTGACTGCCCCTGCACAGTCAACCGGTATCTCTATATGTTTCGTGTATGACGCCAAAACGCCTAATTCTTCCGCTGCCTCGGCTTCCTCTTTCAGCTTCCGCTCGTCCTTAGAATAAACATAGGAACTTGTCTCTTCAAAATCACATTCTATCTTTTCTTCCTGTATAAGTCTTTTATATTCTTCAACAGCGCTCTGGTTTGCGCGAACATACATTCCCGCTATCGTTTTTCCCTTTTTTTCTATAAATTTATGACAGAAAAGTCCGTGCTGAGACGTAATCTTTGCCGTTGTGTTCTTTGTCTGTCCGCCTCCTATTTTCCCTGCTTCCAGCACAACGGTGCGTATCCCGGCTCTCTCAAGCTGATATGCGGTCAAAATACCTGCCATACCTGCTCCTATCACGACAGCTTCCGTCTGTATTTGTCCTCTCAGCGCTGGACGTTGTTCAAGTTTACAGGTTTTGCTCCAAATAGACTCCAATATATGCCTCCCATTTTCTTTTACTTATAACATTTCCCATAGGAGGCAGTTTATTCCTGCAAAGCTGTATTTAAGTATCAATATTATGCGTTTACTTATTAATTTTCATATTTCATAAATATCTTTATAAATTCAGTTTCATATGTATTCAGGTCACTCATTTTTTCAAATTAAATTCCTGATTTTTGATATATGTCATTGCAATTATAATTTCCGCTTTCAAAATCAACCCAATAATATCCATTACTTTCATATAATACTATGTTTCCCAGACCGAATTCAGAATGTAATTTTATCCAATATTGATGACCATATTTGCTTAATCCCGCTTCATCAACAGATATGCCCACTTGTTCCCATCTGATTTTTTTATTCAAATACCAATTTTCAAACTGCTTAAATATTTCGTCCAAATCTGAGTCCTCCCTCAACCCATGCTAATAGTGAAGGATAAAATATATGACGTAAACCCAGCTAAGCAATCCGTGAAAAATTGCCCAACCGACAGAATGCCATGTTGTATAACTTATTACCATAGCTAAAGCACTGCCAAAAGTAATTCCCGATTTAACCGTTTTTTGACAACTGTTGTTTTATTTTCTTCCATAATCAACTCTCCTTAATTAGAATTTTTGCAAATTTATCAATCATATTTTTCAATTTTTACGGTAGCAATAGCTGATTGATTAGACTCACCAGAGTCAACAGAAACATGCTGTACCTGTCCAATAATCATAGCTGTAATGCCTGCACCACTTAAATCCTGTATGTCTTTCAAGGTACATTCCATATTGATAAAAGCCTCTTGAATAACGGGAGCATGAATGGTTTTTGCTTTAGAGAGTGTAAAATTCCCAACTTTAAATTCATCATCTTCAATGTCGTTGCAGTTAATCGTATCTGCCAGTTTATCATAATAGCTTATCGGGAGAAAATTAATACAAAAACATTTATCTCTTTGAATAT
>CASFUI010000149.1 GCA_949297565.1 uncultured Eubacteriales bacterium | reverse complement strand
GGCATCGCTCCTGCTGCTCCTGAGTAACAATGTGCGGAAGCGCCGCCGCAACCCGTGACTTTTTTTCTTTCAGCTGTCTGATAAATATATCACAATCCGGCAAATCAAACAACTTAAAATCCAAATAAATAACTGATGTCTCAGATAACCCGTCTCCATTCTGTGACGACAACAGTTTTATAACCTGCTGTCTGTCACTGATATATACGGATTTTTCAGGCACAACATTATCGCTCCGTCTCTTCCCGTCCGCGTGCATAATACCGTCCGTCTTTTTGACCGACATACTGTTCCATTTTCTTCGGTTTCTTTCAATAACCGCATCAGTCAGTTTTTGCACTCCTGCCCGTCTCAGTTCGTTCAACGCGCTTACAGGAACAAATACACTTTCGTCCACCTCCGCACGCAGATGCCCCGGAACAAATTCAGTATTTCCAAGTTTTGATAAATTCTTAAGGCACGTCTCCTCAGTGGAAGGCTGTTTCTCTGCCGTCTCAACAACGCCTCCCTTTACCCTTACCTGAATGCCGCAAGCCGACAGACACAGCTCAAGCGGTTTGCCGAGAAACGCTCTTAACAGCATATCGACTGACGATTTACCGGCAGACGAATTTTCTGTAAAGCACTCCGAAACATGCTGAGTAATCGCTCCGTTTTTGGTCCTGTAAAGTACGCGGCCTTTATCCGGAGCATATTTTTTAGGCAGATTGACAGTAAAAGTACCTCCGCTTTTGCAGGCGGCGCCGCTTGTAAAGGAATTTTCCCTGTCGATTTCAAAAACATCCTGAGCGTTTATGTCGGTAAGCGCCCTGAAAAGCACTTTTCCGTTTTCATTTTTTAAAACCTGAAGAGCCTTTACCCCCATATGGTTAGGTCTCGACAGAGACATCATTTTACTGCCTTTTTCCTCATTGTAATAACCGCTTGTAAATCCGCCTCTGTTATAAATATCCATCAGGGCATTTATATCGCTTTGAGAAACTCTGTATCCGCTGCGTCCGTTCTCAAGATACATATCGGTATACTTCCGGTAAAGTTCGGTAACTCCCGCCGCATAGGTGGCATTTTTCATTCTGCCCTCTATCTTCATTGAATAAACTCCTGCTTCTATAATATCGGGAAGTATTTCCAGCGCGCACATATCCTTAGGGCTGAGAGCATAGACTGACGCCCTGTCGTTTATAACTTTGCTTACTCCCTGCTTACCTTCAGCCTCAACCGTATAATCAAGACGGCATACCTGTGCGCAGCGTCCCCTGTTTCCGCTCCTTGTTCCGTTCATGCTGCTCAAAAGACACTGACCTGAATAGCAGTAACACAGAGCACCGTGAACAAAACTTTCTATCTCTATATCACATTCCTCGTGTATTTTTCTTATCTCATCAAGCGTCAGCTCTCTGGCAGTAACAATTCTTGATGCTCCCATTTTCTTAAGAACAGAGGCACTTCCGCTACCGGTGACAGTCATCTGAGTACTGGCGTGCAGCGGCAAATCCGGAAATGTATCGTGAAGCAGCTTAAAAGCTCCCATATCCTGAACTATAGCCGCATCCAATCCGGCTTCATAAAAAAGCGCAATATAATCCACAAGACGACCGCATTCTTCTTCTTTCAGCAGTGTATTTACCGTCATGTATATTTTTCTCTCGCGCAGATGCGCATAATCAAGAGCCTTAATCATCTCCTCACGGTTCAGATTGCCGGCAAACGCCCTTGCCCCGAACAGCTCGCCGCCCAAATATACCGCATCTGCTCCCGCTTTAATTACAGCAGTCATGATATCATATGAACCGGCAGGCGCCAAAACTTCAACTCTATGTTTTTTCAAATTCTTCTCCATTCCCGCTCGCGCTTACAATACGCAAACAACCCTTAATACGTCAGAAAACCTGCAATTTGCCTCATAATCATCAAATCACAGGTTTTGTTCTATTTTGCATTAAGCTCAGTCTCAAGCTTCACTATATTTTTCTGATATTTAGCAATCTCTTTTTTGAGTTCGTCAATCTCCTTAGCCGCAGCATCTGCTTTAATCTGCGTTGCTATAAGTTCATGCTTTAAGTCATAAATCTCCTTATCCTTGCTCTCTATCTCCTCGGAAAGACTGTCGGCAAGACGTTTAGCCTTAAAATAGTCATCCGCAATATT
>CASFUI010000148.1 GCA_949297565.1 uncultured Eubacteriales bacterium | reverse complement strand
GTCAACTGTGCCCGAAAGCCTGTTGTTATCATAGCTCGGATATGATACAAGCGCAAGAACATCGCCGTTGTTAGGGTCAGTTATAACACAAGAGCCAGAGCATGGAAGAAGCGCAAGCTGCGCCGGGGTAATTCTCTTTGAAGAAATACATCCGCTCATAAAATCATAGGCTGACATTCTGCCGGAGCTTAAAGCCTCATAATCACTCTCTCCTTCGAGGAAGCCCTGCTCGAAAAGCATCATGCATACCTGACGTCCTGAAATATCACCGTCGTCAATCATGTATTTGTACAGCTTTTTGTGAAAATTCTTATCAGTCTCAAGAGCATTAAAAATATAATTTACAAGCTCGTCATAAGCCTCGTTAAGGCTTGTGTACTGTTCCGATGTCAAATCTGACATATCAATCCAGTTTTTTGTGATTGAATATTTTAGCAGCTCCTCAAGGCTCGTGGAATTGCCGTCAACCCAATCCGTGTAAACCTCGTCATTGGTGTCTACATTATCTGAATTGAATATTCCCTCTGCTCTTAATAAATCCTTATATATATACCAGATATATGCCTGCTCCTCCTCGGATAAATTGCCGTAAGCCGTAGGAGAAGATGTAAGCTCCTCTCTGAGCCAGCCAAATACCCTGTCTTTTTTGGACAGAAATTCAGAATAAACATCACGCTCATTTTCATGTTCCCCAGCAGCTATCTTGTCAAGAGAAACCAAGTTGTTGTCAATCAAACCGAAGTAAACTTCATTAATTGTAATATAAATATTAGAAATATCACCTGTAGAAGAATCGTAGGTGTATTTTGTAGTACCGCTTGTCAGGTTTGACATAATAATAGAGACAAGCTCATCCTCAATAGCATTATAAATTTTTTTCTGAAGCTCTACATCAATAGTAAGATAGACGTCATTGCCGGCTTCAGGCTCTGTCTCGTCCAAAACCTCTGTAATTCTTCCGACTGTATCAACATATACTGTTCTTGAGCCCTTTGTTCCCGAGAGCTCCTGTTCCATTGACTGTTCAATTCCGCTCTTGCCCACCACATCATTGTTCTCGTAGGAAGAATCCTGCGCTTTTAAGGTTTCGAGTTCAGATGATGAAATGGTACCCGTGTATCCCAGAATCTGTGAGCAGTAAACGCTGTCAACGTATTTCCTTATATACTGCTGTTCAACAGTGACCCCGGCAAGTTCGCCGGAGCGCTCAAGGATTGCAGCGACAGTCTCATCAGAAACCTCGTTTGCTATAGTAAAGCTGATATAGCGGTTGTAAGAATTTGCAGACATAGAAAGTCTGAGATTTATAATCTCAAGGATATGCTCCGGCGTGTAATCATCCTGATTAATACCATATCTTTCACACAGCGTATTAATCATATCATTCGCAGATGAATTTTTCTGTTCGTCAGTAAGCTCCGCAATAGTTGACGCTCCATAAGAATCTCTTTGAAATCTCAGAAGAGAATTTCCGCTGACAGTATACTGGTAAAGACCGTTGCCTGCGTATGTGATTTGAAAATCATTTGAGAACTTGTCTCCCTTAGACTCAATTATGTCCAGTGTTTTATTGATTGAATTGTTAATTGTAGCGTTTTTTGTCTCATTGTCCGGATATGTTCCGCTGTCGCTTATCTTAACTGCAAACGCCAGTTCATTATACGCAAGAAGGACTCCATTTCTGTCAAATATCCTGCCCCTTGTCGCGGCAACACTTGTTGTCTTTTTAATTGATTCGGTGAGATTAGCCGCATAAGACTCACCGTTTATAATCTGAAGTGAAAATAATCTGGTTACAAGCACCGATACCAGCACGATAAATACCAGTACCAAAGGCACAAGTCTTGACTTTAGTAAACTTAAACAATAGTCAAATATTTCTCTCATCAAAATTATTTACTCTCCTTTTATTCCTGACCTCAAGATGCGGGTTAAGCCATAAGAACAATTTATACAGAAATACAAATACAATTCCTGTGTAAATCATCTCAGGAACTATAAAACGTGTAATAAAGTAAATAAGGTTCAGTCTGTTGTGAAGCAGGAAATTCCCCACATAAGACAGAAACTCAAATATAAAATCACCGGCAAAAACAATTACAAGAGGAATAATCATCTCACTTCCCTCATATCTCCTGTAAAATATTCCCGACAAATATCCTATGTATACAAAAACCAAAGCAGAAAAACCAAACAGCGAAGACGCGGACAAATCATACAGCGCTCCTGCGAAAAAGCCGACAAACATGCCCTCATTTTTACCGTTGAGATATCCGAATACTACAGGGAGAAGCACAAGCAAATTCGGCATAATTCTTCCTATGCTTATTACTCTTCCAAGAGTTATCTGCAAGAGATAAAAAAGTAAAATTATAAGCAATTCTCCAACTTTTCTTTTCATGACGCTCCCCAAATCATTCTATTGCTTCTTTGGCTTCTTTTTTTTGTGTTATTACAAGCACTTCCTGCAAATGCTCGAAATCAACTGCCGGAACAAGATACCCTGACTGTGTCAGATTATTGGCATCGGTTGTTACATCCTTAGCATATCCGATAAGAATTCCAGGAAGATACTTCTCGCTGATATTGGATGTAACTATTTTATCTCCGTTTCTAACGGTAATACCGCTTTTAAAATACTGAACGTGAATAAGTCCTTCGTCCATAAGCTCAATATCACCGCTGACTGTACAGACATCACCCGTATCGATAAGCTGTGCGCTCGCATAGCTGCCATCCTCAATAATGCTCTTAACGACTGAATAATTTTTGCCGACTTCAGTTATAATTCCGACAAGTCCGCCTCCCGCGATGACATTCATATCAACTTCCATTCCGTCATCGCTTCCCTTATCTATTGTAAATGTTGAATACCAGTTGTCAGATGAAGTTCCAATTATTCTGGCACCTGTTTTGGGATAGTCGGCATATTTTGCATCAAGCTCATACAGTTCCCGAAGCCTGTCAAGCTCGTAGGTATCCTGCTTTAAGCGGTTATTCTCCTCAGTCAGACTGTTGACCTGTTCGTTTAACTTTTCATTTTCATCGAGCAGCCTGCTTACCTCCTGGAGCCTGTCATACCCGTCTGTAGCCCATAACCCTATATAATTCATACCCTTCTGAAG
>CASFUI010000147.1 GCA_949297565.1 uncultured Eubacteriales bacterium | reverse complement strand
TGTATACGCTGTAGCATTCTCCTTATCGGTAACACATGCAAAAAGGCTGCTGTAAATTGCAGATTCCAGATCCTCCTGTGACATTCTCTTAGAAACAAGCTTGGACTCCTCAACAATCTCAATGCTGTTGTCCATATATACAACAGAGTCATAGCTCTGGCTGAACTTAAGTCTCGCATCTGCCAGCGCCTGCTCCGCCTCCTGTCGTGTATTGGCAGAGCCTATCTCCTGCCCGTTAAAAACTACGCTATAATATCCCACTTCATTCTTCAGTAACTTTTTCTCAGCAAAAGGAATAGCGAATAAACATACAAAACATGCTGCTGACATTCCGCCGATAAGCGTCATTCTGAGGCGTCTGCCATACCGTGTTATATGTGTCATATCTTCCTCCAAAAACTTTTACAAAGTTTATATATCCTTATTAAGTCCCGTAATTATTTTGTAACATTTCTGTAACAAACACATATTATCACTCAGTAAATGCTTTGTAAAGTACTAATTTGTCATTTCTCCCAAAATATTTCTCATTAATTTTACAATTTTTGTGTATATTATTCCATTTTCCAAAGACTGTCATAAACAGCGCTCAATAAGCATAAAATACCGTTTTACAGCTTTCTTGAGTCAAAAAAAACAAAATTGTCAATCTTATCCAATATATCCGCGAATATCTCTCTAGGCGCAGCCTCAATATAGCGTTCTAGTACCTCATTTTCGTCTGCTTTATATTTTCCGTAAAAAATATCAAAAAGATTGTGTCCGCGCACATAAACGCGTATATTTTCAATATTATCCACCAAATCCTGCCGCGAACTGATATGTATACCCAAAAGGCTTAACATTTTCTTCACACTTGTAAGCTTATAAAGATACTGCTGATACTTGGCCCACAAAATATCATAAAATTCGTCCTCACTTTGTACAACGCCTATCTTTGCCATAACATCAGGAAACAAAAAATAATTTTCAAAAGAATAATACTTTAATATAAGAACATTCCGCTCCGTCACTCTCGGAAGATTTCCCTTATCCTCCATTGCCCGCTCGCCGTAATATCTGCACAGCTGCTTCCCGAGCATCATAGGATCTTTGCCGTCGCTGTCGCGTATCATCATAAACTGCTCTTTTAAATACAGCGTGTTAATATACTTTAAATTGGCATAAGTCTTAATATTTGTACAGCTGTTGGTAGATATAATGGTAATGCGCCGAAGTCTTCCGCTGTCGTCGTATATTTCCGAATAGTATTTGTTCAAGAGCAGCGGCAGGCGGCTCTTATCCTGCTTTCCCTCAACAATAAACACAAAACTCACATTCATCAAATCATTTGCCGTAAAGCCCAAATCATTTAATATGTCATCAATATCCGTCTCGCCGCTTACTGCTGTGCTGTGCTGCTCGTCAGTGTATATCTGTCTTATCTGCTTTGTAGTAAAATTAAAAAGCATTTCAGGCTCATGAGTCGAAAAAATCACCTGATTTTTCTTGGAAAGCCGGTATAAAATTTCACTCGCGATTTTTTGAAGCTGCGGGTGAAGATATGTTTCAGGATCCTCAATCAGAATTATATACGGCGCGGTATCCTTCGTATCCACATACGTCTCCAAAAGCGAAAGAATATAAATGCTCCTGAAGCCTTCCCCAAGTGACTCAAGATTTCCGCTCGTCCTGCGCGCCGGATTTTCGACAACGGTTTTAATATCAAAAAGCTCATCTGTATCAAACTTAATTTCGTATCGTATTTTGAGGTCACCACCTCCGTTTTTAGAGAAATATCTGTTGAGCCTGTCCGCAAACGTATTAATATTCAGATTAAAGAGCTTATACTGAAGAAGTCTGCTTGTCTCAATCAGCGACAGCTCTGACGGACTCTTTTTATCAATAATTCCTATGCAGTCAAAACACTGGCTGCACACCTTCGCGCTGTCAAACATGCATCTGTCCGACTTAAATTCGGCAATTCCCTTATCCTGAGCAAGCATCGTCAAATCCTTGCGAATATCAACCTTATTCCGGTAATGGTCAACAAAATATATTTTGGGCAGAACACTTTTAATATAATTGTTATTCTTTTTTACTCCGTCACGGTATTTTACGTTTCCGTCACGGCTGAAAACGTACTCAAAAAACAGCTTTCCGCCGCCCTCGTCATCTGCGGAAAATGATGGAAGCTTCTGACAGAAGTTCTTAAACCATAAATCAAAATGCCTGAACTTTCCCACAACTCCGTTCCGGTGAAGATACTGAATGTCTTCAGGCGATATCTCCAGCTCCATTCCGATTACAATATTGCCCTCATTGCTGTTAAAATCCTGCATTGTGACACTTAAATCACCCACTGCCGCCCTGATTGCATCGAGAATAACGGATTTTCCCGAATTATTTCTACCGACTAGAATAAGAACATCCTCAATATCAGTGATTGTCAAATCTATTATTGATTTAAAATTCTTTATATGCAGACCGGAAATCTTCAATCTAACCCTCCATTCCAAAACTTTTTGCCGCGGATGTCTATACCTGTCTCTTTGCAACCGAAAAACCGAACTTGCCGATTTTTTCACCCAATTCAAAATATTCACCGTGAGAATATGCAACGAGTCGGGCATCATCAAGCTTAAATCTCCCTGACTCATCCATAAACCGCTCGTCAGCCGCCACCGCCTCAACTCTTGCAATAAACATGTCATGAGAGCCCAGCTCCTTTACCTCAACCACCCTGCACTCTATATTGACAGGACTCTCGGCGATTCCCGGAGCGCTTATCCTGCTTGACTTCAGCGGTGTAAGCTTCATCTCCTTAAACTTATCGACATCGCGCCCGGAGCGCACTCCGCAAAAATCCGCAGCCCTGCACAAATCTTTTGTAGTCAGATTAACAACAAACTCTCCCGTCTCTGAAATAATTTCATGAGAAAACCGCTCCTTTCTCACCGAAATTGAGAGCATAACAGGGTCTGAACATATTGTCCCTGCCCATGCAACTGTTATAATATTAGGCTTCTGCCCCGGTTTTGCGCAGCTAACCATAACGGCCGGTACAGGGTACAGCATATTTCCCGGTTTCCACACCTGTTTTTTAAAATTATTCATTATAAACCTCATTTCTGCACACATTTTAACTGCTCGTCTTTGACGATATTATGTGTCTGCCGGGTTTGTGCCAAGTGTGCGCAGACACAAACCCAGCGTGTTAAAAATTCAAATATTTACTATCAAATTGCAGCCCGCGGTAACAAAGAGTTCGCCTGCGAACTCTTTCGCGGGGCGCGGATTCATAAGAATAATCACTTTTCCGCGCCTCTGCGATCCTGCGGAGCATTTTTATTCAACAGGAAGTTCTTTGAATTTCCTGTTGAATAAAAAAAGCAACCACAGCCGCCGGAAATTCCTGCAAAGCTGTAATTGCTGTAAATCATTAGTAATCATTAATCAGAATAATAATCCCAAAATTGTGCTGAGTACCGCTGCTGAAAGAGCTGCAAGACCATATACCAGCGGCATATGATTGTCATCCTGCTCAACCGCCCTGATTCCTATAAATGTAAATACAAGACCTACTGCGTTTGCAAACGAAACCATCCATGTTCTAAGATATCCAAAGAACGCTCCCGGAATCATTGCAACTATTGTTCCTACAAACGTAAACGGAACTGTCACAAGAACTGAAAGGCTGGCAATGGCAAGTGCCTGCATATATGTAACCTTCTTGTTCTTTTCAAACGCATTTACAATAACCATAATTAACGCTGCTGTCAAAGCCGCAACCGCTATAATCTCTATAAGCTGTCCGAAAAATCCGGCAACCATCTCTCCTCCGGAATATGCCTGAGTTTTTCCGCTTGACATTCCCGAAAGCAGATTGCTCAAATCAGAAAGGCTGTTCATAGAATTAACCGAACGTCTGGTTGAAATATTAGCGCCGACCATCCTGAGCAAAACTCCGAGCGCACTGAGCACAGCCATAACTGCTATAATAATAGCAGGCGCTGCGAATGAAGCATTCTCAACAAACTTCTTTACGGCATCAGCAGGCTTCTTAAAAATACCTGATACCAAATCCAAAATTTCTTTAATAAACGGCGGCGTCTGCTTAGGCGCGGCGTTATACTGCATCTGTGGCTGGCCGTTATACATTCCCTGCTGCATATATGGCTGGCCGCCAAACTGTCCCTGGTTGTTCATCTGAGGCTGACCGTTATACTGCCCCTGATTGTTCATCTGAGGCTGGCCGCCAAACTGTCCCTGGTTGTTCATCTGAGACTGGCCGCCAAACTGTCCCTGATTATTCATCTGTACATTCTGCTGCGGCTGCGAATTCTGTGACTGACATGTGCACACCTCTCCGTCTGCAAGCTGTCTCCCGCATCTTGGACAAAAACTCATATTTTTCTCCTCCTCACATAATAAGGTATTTTTTATGATTTTACCATAAATACAATATTCTAGCAATTTATTTTAGCTTTCTTTTTATTCTTTTGCTTTTTCTGAAAAATCTGTCGAGTACCTCCCCCACGCTGCACAGCTTATCGGTCATAACAATGACATATGTCTCCTTGTAAGAAGGCGGAGTAAGCGTCAGAGGAAACATATGCTTGGCTATCATATCGCCCTCTTTCCTTGTAAGCGTAAAATTATCATGCGCGTTTTTCAGCGCCTTGCTCGGATGCTCAAATCCATGAAGTCGCTCACCCTTTGCAGGCGTAAAATCATGCCAGTCATACAGAAACATATCGTGCAAAAGCCCCGCTTTCGCGGCTGAATACACATCCCAGCCGAACTTTCTGCAAATAAGATAATTCATATATGACACATGCACGGAATGCTCAAAACAATTTGTGTGACTGTGGTGATTAAATTGTCTCATTTTCTGCACAGCCGGTTTAGCCGCGATATTTTTCACATCATTCCGGTAGTTCTTTGCAGACAGTCTGCGCAGCTCATTCTTCTGTCTTATGTAATTCCTAACGCTGCCAATCACAAAATCCTGTGCCGTTCTGTTTCGAGGGTTTGCTTTTTTTCTGTAAATATATCTCTTGCTGTTGTTTGCACTGTTTGCCAAATCCTTATTTTCCTTTCAAAAATAACTGTTGTTCTTAATACAAATTAAAAGCCGTAATTACTGTTTAGTCAATAGTAAACTTATCCCAAATATGCGGTAACAGTTCAGCCATAAGCGGTGAAAAATCCTCTCTGGATCCTTTTTGCGAATGGCGCCGTCTGAACTGTTACAATATGCACAATAGAATGCCAAAATACGCTTGTACCTTTTATAAAAATATGCTAAAATCTTTTTAGAATACTTCGTGCAAAAATATTATAATTTTTTAGGCTTGGACATATATTTTAATGGGGATTTTGTCCGCCTTTCACGAGTATGCTCCGCAAAGCGGAAGAATGGAGGATTTTATGGTTGGAAATGTTATTGTTGGTCAGTCAGGTGGTCCAACATCAGTAATCAATTCAAGTCTTGCCGGTGTATTTAAGACGGCTAAAGACAGAGGTGCAAAGAAAGTATATGGCATGTGTCACGGAATTAAGGGACTTCTCGACCGTCAGTACGTAGATTTGTCACAAAAGATAAAGACAGATATTGACATTGATTTATTAAAGAGAACGCCTTCCTCATATTTGGGCTCATGTCGATATAAGCTCCCTGAGATAGGCGAGGACAGAGAGACATACGAAAAGATTTTTTCCATACTTGAAGAGCTTGATATTAAATATTTCTTCTACATAGGCGGTAACGACTCAATGGATACCATTAAAAAGCTGTCCGACTACGGTATTATTGTCAACAGCGACATTAAGTTTATGGGTGTTCCTAAAACTATCGACAACGACCTCGCTGTTACAGACCATACTCCGGGCTTCGGCAGCGCAGCAAAGTTTATCGCAGCTACAATGAAGGAAATAATCAGAGACGGTCTTGTATACGACTATCCTACTGTAACTATTGTCGAGATCATGGGGCGTAACGCCGGCTGGCTTACGGCTGCCGCCGCACTTGCAAAGGGCGAGGACTGCGAGGGTGTTGATTTAATTTATCTGCCTGAAAAAGTATTTGACATAGAGCATTTTATGGAGCGCGTAAAGGAGCTACTCTCAAAGGGACGTTCCCTTGTTATAGCTGTTTCAGAAGGTATACGCGTAATGGACGGCAGATATGTATTCGAGCTCTCAGACCATGTTGAATTTGTAGATGCCTTCGGTCACAAACAGCTCGCGGGCTCAGCAAAGTTCCTGTCAAATAAGATTGCTTCTGAAATCGGCGTAAAGACCCGTGCTATCGAGCTTTCTACACTTCAGCGCTGTGCTGCGCATATGACATCTCGTACAGACATAACAGAGGCTTACAATGTTGGCGGTGCCGCAGTAAAAGCAGCATTTGAGGGCGAATCAGGAAAGGTTGTCGTTTTAAAGAGAGTTTCAGATGACCCTTATATGTGCATTACGGAGACTCACGACGTACATCAGATTGCCAATATTGAGAAGAAGGTTCCGCTTGAATGGATTACAGAGGATGATTTTGTCACGGAGGACCTCATCCACTACATCAGACCATTAATTCAGGCTGAGCTTTCACCGATTATGGTTGACGGACTTCCAAGACATCTCAATCTGGGAATGTAAACTGCCATGTTCAGATTATGGTGTAAACTGTTTGACGAAGGCGGTCATCTTTTAAAAGATACCGTAATCAAAAATGAAAATCCTGAATTAAGCCGCACTAAAAAAATACTATCGGGTCTTCATGACGCGTGCTATGAATTCGATTTGGGCGAGCCCATCTGGCTCGACGCTAACATAGAAGCCTTCAAACGTCATTCAAAGGTGCGTTTTAACCAGGATAATTTTATAGAACATATTGATTTCTCATATATGGAAATTCAAGTGATAGAAGAAGACTGACTTCATGCATTACCTCACAGGCGAGGGCGTCCCAAACTCATGATTTTTATATCATAAGGGAAGGGGCGCCCTCGTCCATTTATTTGTAAACCTATAATACTAACATTACCGCAATAAAAATTGTAAATTTCGGAACACAGCGCGTTCTAAAGTATATAGATTATTATGGTACGCCGACATGGTATGATTTTTTATATTATAACAACGGGTTCGCAAGCAAACTCTCCCGCGAGGCGCGGATTTGTAAGAATAATTACCTTTTCCGCGCCTCTGCGAGCCTGCGGAGCATTTTTATTCTATGGGAAGTTCAGAACCCTTTCCTATAAAATAAAAAAATACCGCCAGTGACTCAAAACTCAATGTCTGTCCCTGACGGCATTTTCTGTTTCTGTTGTCTGTTCGACAGAATGAAAGAACATTATTTATCTACACAACTCTGTTTCTGTCTCTTCCCTCCGAGAACGCTTTAATATTTTCATATACCTCGTCCATAAGCCTTACTCTTGCCTCATACGTAGCCCATGCAATATGCGGAGTTATAATAAGACGGTTGCTGTCCTGAATCTGAAGCAGCGGATTATCTCTTTCAATAGGCTCTCTGTCTATAACGTCAAGCCCCGCTCCCGCAATCTTATTCTCCTTTAGCGCTGTTGTCAGTGCTGATGCATTTACAATCGGACCTCTTCCGAGATTAAGAAGATATGCAGAAGTCTTCATCTTTTCAAACGCAGCGCCGTCAAACAGATTTTCTGTTTTTTCGTTTAATGGCGCATGAATTGATATAATGTCAGACTCAGCCAGGAGCTCGTCAAAGGAAACCCTCTTGTACTGCGTGTCATATGTCCTTTGGCTCGCCGAGAAATAAATCACATTGCAGCCGAAGGTCTCTGCCACCTTTGCAACTCTTCTTCCTATGCTTCCAAGTCCCACTATTCCCCATGTCTTTTTATCCAGCTCATTAAACACCCTTTCAAAGTGTGTAAAGCAAGGGCTCTCGCAATAATTTCCAGACTTTACATAACTATCATAATAATTCAGCTTCTCAAAGATATAAAACAATAACGCGAACGTGTGCTGCACAACCGATTCCGTAGAATAGCCGGCTACGTTAGCAACACATATGCCATGCTGCGCGGCATACTCGGTATCGATATTGTTGTAGCCTGTCGCCGTCTCCGCAACCATTTTTATCTCAGGCGCGGCTTCAAAAATTTCTTTTGTTATCACGACCTTGTTGGTCACGACCACATCGGGGCGGTGTGCCATAACACGCTCCATAGCCTCCTGCTGCGTGCTTGTCCTGTAACTGAATACCTCTCCTAAACTGTAAAATTTTTCAAGTGAAATATCATTCCCGTATGTAATTGTATCAAGCATTAAAATCTTCACTTTATAACCTCTTTCTGAGCGCATCTCCCTCTGCCTCATAGCCCGGCTTTCCGAGGAGCGCAAACATGTTCTTCTTGTAACTCTCAACACCCGGCTGGTTAAACGGATTAACCCCCAGCATATAGCCTGAGAGACCGCAGGCAAATTCAAAGAAATAGAAAAGCTCTCCGAGATAGAATGCTGTCTGTTCAGGAATATTAACTTTAAGGTTTGGCGTATTTCCGTCTGTGTGCGCAAGTATTGTTCCGTTCATTGCACATTTATTTACAAAATCAACCGTCTTTCCCGCAAGATAGTTAAGACCGTCCAGATCCTCGTCCTCTTTTTCTATTACAACATCTCTTGCCGGCTTTTCAACATTTAAAACAGTCTCAAACATAATTCTTGAGCCGTCCTGTATAAACTGTCCCATAGAGTGAAGGTCTGTTGTCAAATCAACGCTTGCCGGGAAAAGTCCCTTATTGTCTTTGCCCTCTGACTCACCCATAAGCTGTTTCCACCACTCAAGCGTATAGTGGAGACTTGGCTCATAATCGCAGAGAATTTCTACCGACTTTCCTTTTCTGAGCATAATGTTTCTTAATGCCGCATACTGCATTGAATCGTTCTCATCAAAATCATTTTCTATGCAGCGCTTTCTCGCAGAGGCCGCGCCAGCCATAAGCTCGTCTATGTCAACACCGCTCACCGCAATGGCAAGAAGACCTACCGCAGTAAGCACAGAGAAACGTCCTCCGACATCATCAGGAACTACAAACTCCTCATACCCCTCTGCATCAGCAAGCTTCTTCAATGCCCCCTTTGCCTTGTCGGTTGTCGCATAAATTCTCTTTGAAGCTCCGTCCTTTCCGTACTTTTCCTCAAGCATCTTTTTAAATACCCTGAAAGCAATCGCAGGCTCTGTTGTCGTTCCTGACTTTGAAATAATATTTACCGAAAAATCTCTGTCACCGATTACATCCACAAGCCCCGCAAGATAATTTGAGCTGATTGAATTTCCCACAAAATAAATTTCAGGCGCTTTGCGTATTTCTTTAGATACCGAATTGAAGAAATTATGTCCGAGAAACTCTATTGCGGCTCTGGCTCCGAGATATGAGCCGCCGATACCGATTACAACAAGCACCTCTGAATCCGAGCGTATCTTTTCCGCAGCAGTCTTAATTCTTTCAAATTCTTCCTTATCATAATTTACAGGAAGATCTATCCAGCCAAGATAATCATTTCCTGCTCCTTCTCTTGAAAGCAAAAGCTGTCTCGCGCTCTCCGTAATGGCCTTCATTGATTCAACCTCATGCTCGTGCACATATCCCATTGCCTTTGAATAATCAAATTTTACCTGTTCCATATGACCTCTCCTTTTTAATTTAAGTATAGTAATTAGATAACCCAACGGCTGTCGGGCACGTTAAAAAATATGATTAATGCTGTTTTTATTATACTTCCGTGCTATGTATTTTTCAAGATTCGCTTATACTGTTTATTAAGTTTCACAAACTCGCTCGCGGCTTTTCCGGTGAGCTTTTCCGGGTAATTAAGGCTGAACGGCTTACCGCTTATTTCTGAAGTTTTTTCAAAATTTTCAAGCTCGCTGACAAGCCCCGAAATTATTTTTTTTCTCTCATATCCGTAATCAACCATATTTCCGGTAAGCCTGAGCGCCAAAATCTCCAGCGCCGCCATTGCTATGTACACATAACACTTTGAAATATCCTGCCCCTGAAACAGCACCGAGGCTGCCGCCATTATACCTATTGCATACTCCGTACGCCTGGCGAGCTTCGACAGACTTAAAAAACTGAAACCGTATACAAGATATTCGTCAAATATTCTCTCCACAAAATCGTTTATATTTACAATTTTTATATCAAGTTTCTTACAGTCGCTGTACCTTGACACAACCCGCCTTTTCATCTGAGTTTTAAATGTTCTGAAACGGCAGTCCTGCGCGATCGCCGTCATATATCTGAACAGCGTAAGCCATGCCGTCATTCCGAACAAAAACAATATACCCATTCCCAATAAAACTATTTTCATGTACCCTCCTACAACCTGCTGCAAAACGATACCTTTATTATATAGGAGGATGTCCTCTTTTTAAAGACGGCGGCGGCAACAATCGTTCAACAAAAAAGGCGGCAAAACGCCATTTTATGACATTTTGCCGCCTTTTTCGATTAAATATCAGCCACAAGTTCTTTAATAAGAAGCACCGAGTTGGCTATCGCCTGCTTCTCAAACGCAGGATAATCCATGGTCGCGCTGTCGTCCGCCTTGTCAGAAATCGCTCTTAAGATTACAAACGGAACTCCATTGAGACTCGCGGTCTGTGCAATAGCCGCTCCCTCCATCTCAGTGCAGAAACCCTCAAAATTCTTTGAAATTCTATCCTTGACAGCCTTGTCGGATATAAACTGGTCGCCGCTCACAACTCTTCCTACATGCACACCTACCTGAGGTATAACCTTGGCACATGCCTCCTCTGCAAGCTTAATAAGCCTGTCATCCGCAGCAAATGAGAGCGTGTCCATTCTCGGAATCTGCCCCAGAGGATATCCAAATCCCGTTGCATCCACATCATGATGCAGCACGTCTGATGAAATTACAACATCCGCAATATCAATCTCCGCCTTTAATGAGCCTGCAATACCTGTGTTAATCACATAATCCACATTAAAATCATCCACAAGAATCTGTGTGCAGACCGCTGCGTTTACCTTTCCTATTCCGCTTCGTACAATAACCACATCTCTGCCCGACAGTTTTCCGGCGTTAAAAGTCATGGAAGCCTTTGTCTCCTGCCTTGTCAGCTCCATAGCCGATACAATCTGTTCAACTTCCTCATCCATTGCTCCTATTATTCCTATCATAAATAAATCAGCCTCCGTTTTTCGGCATACGCCGTTTATGTGATTATTTTAATAGAAACCTTGCCCGCACGCAAGCCCCGGAGCCAAATATTTCCCAGCCGCATGAGCCTGCGCTTAATCAATTACGCATTTTGTCGTGCTTGCGGCTGTATATGCGATTGTGCTATACTCAAGCCGAAGAGCAGCTATGCTCTATCATATTTTTTTCACGGAGGTAATACGATGAAATATAAAACATCCGGTGTCTGTTCCAGATCAGTGGAATTTGATGTTGTTGACAATAAGGTTAAAAATGTACGTTTTGAGGGCGGCTGCTCGGGTAATACACAGGGTGTGGCTGCGCTGATTGAAGGCATGGACATAGACGAGGCTATACGCAGAATGTCAGGTATCAAGTGCGGCTTCAAGTCAACATCATGCCCCGACCAGCTTGCCGACGCTCTCAAGCAGTATAAGGAGCAGGCGTGAGAAAATACCGCGTTACCAGATTTAAGCGAATATACATAGAGATAACAAGCTGCTGCAACCTCTCCTGTTCATTTTGCAGCGAAACACGGAGAGAAAAGCGTTTTATGAGTATAGATGAATTCAGGCATGTTATCAATGAAGTCTATCCCTACACAGGTTTTATTTACCTGCATGTAAAGGGTGAGCCGCTCCTGCATCCCAGCCTTGAGGATATGCTTAAAATATGCAGGGACGCGAATATAAATGTAAACATAACAACAAACGGCACTCTTCTCAAAAAAAGACTGGACACACTGATTAAATATCCGGTACACCAGATTAATATCTCCGTACACAGCGCCGACGATAATGACTGTATAAATTTAAAACAATACTTCGGAGAAATTTTTGAGTGCTGCGAAATTCTGGGGGAAAAAACCGGCACAGAAATTTCTCTGCGCCTTTGGACTGCCAATGATAAGCCGAATCTTTTCGGACAGAAAAATCTGACGATAAAACGGCGCCTGTATATAAATGTACAGTCGCCTTTTGAGTGGCCTGACTTAACAAACAAATATTTTAACGACCGAGGTTTTTGTCAGGGTCTGCGGACTCATATAGCCGTATTAAGCGACGGAACTGTTGTTCCCTGCTGCCTGGACGGAAATGCCTGCGTTTCGCTGGGAAACATCTTCTCGACACCACTGTCAGACATTTTGCAGAGCGGGCGGGCTGTATCATTTACAGAAGGTTTCAGGCAAAACAGGGCAGTGGAGCCGCTATGCGGACACTGCAGCTTTAAGGAGCGCTTTGCATGCAGACCGCAGTAATAAATATGAGCCAGACGCAGATAATAATAGTGTGAAAAATCACGCTGATGCGCTGATTTTTCGCACAGCTATTTGTTTCTGAACGAAAGCAAATAGCCCTGATGGCAGATGAGAAACCGCCTGCGCGGTTTTCTCATCGCCTCTTCGCGACAAGTCGCTCAGAAACAATGAAAGTATGCCCAAAGAGCCTCGGCGGCTTATCCGTCACCCGAACAATTAATGCATATTTAAAGCAGAAAGGAAGTTTCACACGACATGAAGCAGATTATTTTAACCGGAGGCGGCACCGCCGGACATGTAACGCCAAATATTGCACTTCTTCCGAGCCTTGCCCAGGCAGGATATAAGGTATCTTATATAGGCTCATACAACGGAATAGAAAAACAGCTTATTGAGGATTTAGGCATTCCTTATTACGGTATATCCTCAGGAAAGCTGCGCAGATATAAAAGCCTTAAAAATTTAAGCGACCCTTTCCGTGTTCTTGCCGGATATTTTCAGTCTCGCAGACTCATTAAAAAATTAAAACCCGACATTGTATTTTCTAAGGGAGGCTTTGTATCTGTTCCTGTGGTGCTTGCCGCAGCACACAAGCATATTCCGGTTATTATACATGAATCGGATATGACCCCCGGGCTTGCAAACAGAATTGCCATGAAGAGCGCCTCAAAAATCTGCTGCAATTTTCCCGAAACTCTTAAATATCTTCCGGAAAATAAAGCAGTGCTGACTGGATCTCCGATACGTCACGAGCTTTTGCTCGGAAATAAGCTCGCCGGTCTTAAACTCTGCGGATTTAACACCTCAAAGCCGATAATTCTTGTTGTAGGCGGAAGCACGGGCGCAGTAAAGGTGAATAATGCCGTGCGTGAAATACTTCCCGAGCTCCTGAAGCGCTTTCAGGTTGTTCATCTGTGCGGCAAGGGAAAAACAGACAATTCCTTGAACAATATTCCCGGATATATACAATTTGAATATATCAGCAAGGAAATGCGCGATTTATTTGCGATGAGCGACCTGGTAATTTCAAGGGCAGGCGCCAACGCAATATGTGAGCTTTTAGCGCTGCGAAAGCCGAACCTTTTAATTCCTCTATCCGCAAACGCAAGCCGCGGAGACCAGATTTTAAATGCGAATTCCTTCAGGGAACACGGCTATTCCAGCGTTATAACCGAGGAGGAAATAACTCCGGAAAAGCTTCTCGCCGCTGTAAACGACCTGTATAAAAACAGGCAGTCTTACATTGACGCGATGGAGGCGAGCCCTCAGAGTGACGCAATCAATAAAATAATGTCTCTTATTCAGGAATACAGCAAATAAATACTGCGAATAATGATTTTTTCTCAAGCTTTGCTGCTATAAATACTGCGTATAACATTTATTTCCTGTTGACAATGAAAACTTTTTCTCATAAAATAATAACAGTAACAATTATCATTATTATTTGAGAGGAGGTACAATGGCAGCAATTAAACACAGCAAACAGCGGGATGCCATCAAAAATTTTCTTGTTTCCAGAAAAGATCACCCCACGGCTGAAGTTGTCTATGCTCATGTGAGCAGGGAATTTCCAAACATCAGTCTCGGCACTGTATACCGCAACCTCTCTTTTTTGGTAGATTTGGGGCAGGCCTCTAAGGTACCGTGCAGTGACGGCTCAGTTCACTTTGACGGAAACATTTCGCCGCACTACCATTTTCAGTGCAGGGAGTGCAACGCAATAATAGATTTGGATTTCGACATCAAAAAAACTGAGGAAGACTTTATCAGCGCGGCCTCAGAAAATTTTGACGGCGTTATTGACGGAAATGTATCTTTTTTTTACGGAACATGTCCTGAATGCCTCAAAAAATTAAATCTTTCAAAAAAACAGGAATAATTACTGTTTTTTGTTGACAAACTAAATAAGCTATGTTATATTAGGTTTACAAAACAGTAACAATTACTATTTTTAAAAATTTAAAGAAAAGGAGATTACTATTATGAAATTTGTATGTTCAGTATGTGGTTATGTTTATGAGGGTGATACAGTTCCGGCAGAATGTCCAGTCTGTCATGCAGGCTCAGATAAGTTCATGGCTCAGACAGATGACAGAACTTGGGCTGCAGAGCACGTTGTAGGCGTTGCAAAGGGTGTTAGCGAGGATATTTTAGCTGACCTCCGCGCTAACTTCAACGGCGAGTGCACAGAGGTTGGTATGTACCTTGCTATGGCAAGAGTTGCTCACAGAGAGGGTTATCCTGAAATCGGTCTTTACTATGAAAAGGCAGCTTGGGAAGAGGCTGAGCACGCAGCAAAGTTTGCCGAGCTTCTCGGTGAGGTTGTAACAGACAGCACAAAGAAAAACCTTGAGCTCAGAGTTGAGGCTGAGAACGGCGCAACAGCAGGAAAGACTGACCTTGCAAAGAGAGCTAAGGCAGCAAACTTAGACGCAATCCATGACACAGTTCATGAGATGGCAAGAGACGAGGCACGTCACGGCAGAGCATTTGAGGGTCTGTTAAAGAGATATTTCGGTTAATTTCCGCAGGGTGATTAATTAAATTACAGCTTTATGGCACATTTATATAAAAACACCGCTCACATGTAATATTACTGCGAGCGGTGTTTTTATGCTTTGCTGCATTGCTCTTTTGAACGACTTAAAGCATATTTCTCATTATGTAATTACTTATTAATATTTTTTTCCGCAAGATAAGCTACTGCCGACAGCGCCGCCACATTTCCCTCTCCGGCAGACTTGACATACTGATACGGCGCTCCCGTAATATCTCCGCAGGCAAACAGCCCCTTGATATTTGTAGACATGTCGCGCCCGGTCTCCACATGATTATCGACCACCTTAAGCCCCGGCACAAGCTGAGTCGGAGCGACCGTATCTCTCAGTATAAATACTCCGTCAACTGTGTAATTTCCGCCCGAGGTCTCAAGCTCCATAGTATTTTCTGCCTTTTTAATGCTCAAAGGCTTTACATCTGTTATTATTTCTATATTTTCCTCCGGCATGCTCTGAATACTTACACCTCCGCTGCTTTCCCCGCCGTCGCTGTCATCCTTATACATTTTAAAATACAGAACTTTATCGGCAATCTCTGACAAAAACCTTGCCTCTGACTCCTCTTTCTGAGAAAATGCTATGACTGCCGCCGTCTTGCCCCGGTAAAATGCCGCGTCGCATGTGGCGCAGTAGCTCACTCCTCTTCCGAGATTTTCATTTTCTCCCGGATACGGCTTAACCACCGAAAATCCGGTTGCGAGAATTACACTGTCCGCCTCATAATCGCCGTTCTGACCCTGAATAGCAAAATACTCTCCGAGAGCATAAACAGCGTTTACCTTTTCCTCTGTTATCGAAATGTCAAGGCTGTCCAGATGTTTCAGGAAAGCCTCCTTCAGCTCCTCACCGCCTTTATTAGGCAAACCAGGATTATTATTTACAGCATGTGCTTTCTCAATCTTACTGCTCAGTTCTCTGCTTCCAAGCAGAATAATATTTTTGTTTCTTACCTTTGCTGTTATCGCTGCCGAAATTCCCGCAGGTCCCGTTCCTATAACAGCTATATCATATCTTTCCATAAAAACCTCCATTCAAAAGCGTTTACCGCAACTCGGCGACGCAAATATCATATTTTCGTCTGCCTGCATAGTTTATATGCGGCGCTCCTCACTTAAAGCTCATCTATGCAGCCATTATAACCTCATATTGCAGCATTAATCAAGCGCCTGTAAACTCCCGTCGGCACGCCTTTAAAAACTCCTGCTCCGTCTGTTCCTCCCGGCTGTATACTTCGCGACATGCACGCCAAGCCTGACTCAGACAAAATTACAGGCGCAGAGGACAACTGTAATCCTCATGCGCCTGTATGGACAATTTTAATTAAATTATATAAGTGTCATGTGCCTTAAATAAGCATTTTTTAATTACTTTCTGTCGCTTTTCTTTTCAGATAAAGATACTTTTCCGGAAACAAGTATATATGCCGCGCCCAGAAGCGCAATGCTCATCATTCCCACAAGAGGTATAATTGTTCTCATTGCTGAGTCGCCTGTGTCAGGTGTTCCCGCATCTGTATTGCTGCTGTCTCCAGGCTGCTGCGCATCCTGATTTGTGTCGCCCGGATTGCCTGGTGTTTCAGGATTTGTATCGTCCGGATTTTCAGGTGTCTCAGGATTTTCAGGTGTATTTACCGTATCAGCATATACTATCGCATATGTTGAGAACTTGTCGGTACTGAAGGTAATTGTACCTGCTGCCTCATCAAAGCTGCTCTCAATAACTTCTGCGACGCCTTCATGAACTCTGATTATCTCATATGTTCTGGTCTTTGTTGTATCTGTATTTTTAAGTGACTCAGGAATTGTTACGCTTATCTTAACCGGTGCGTTTGTTTCCGTAACCTTCTCTGCCGCCGCATCGCCAATCTTCTTTAACAGTGAAATGTCAAGATACTGACCGACAGCACCGTTTTCCACAGCCTCTTTTATCTTTTCGTCAATCGCATTTTTATCGGCTGCCGAAACTGTGTTATCCGTGTTTTCAACGCTGAGAGTGATTGTCAGATCATCTCCGCCGGCAACTTCCGCCTGTTCTTCCTCTGTAAGCGCTACGGCATTTTCAGGTATCTCCGCTGTTGTAGCAGGGGCGCCCGGCTGAGGAACAACCTCGACAACTGTGTCGCCCGGTTCCGGTACAGGCTCCGGCTCTGTGTAAGTATAAACAGTTGTAAGCCCCTTATTTGTCCAGTTGAAGCCTGCCATTTTATCGAAAGTGCCCATTGATGTTTCAGCCTTCCACCATGTATCTCCCGCCTGAACTGTTATTGTATGAGACTTTGTCAAATCAAGTCCCTTTACT